>CAZEXF010000008.1:0-18057 GCA_964516855.1 uncultured archaeon
CTCTACTGATATAAGAAAGAATCCCAGTGAACATATAAACAGATTCCCTAAAAGAGTGAAAAGGCTAATTGAAGAATATTACATATAACAGAAATTACTTAGCGTTCTTTATCATTATCCTTGCCCCGATCTTCCAGTACTCGACTTCCTTCCCTGGTTCGATCTTCCCCTTCAGCTCCTCGGGTATGGCCGCGTCGAACATCTGGTAGTCCTCCAGGTCCATCAGCTGGGCGGTGTTTCCTGTAATGCTTACAACCTGGGCGCCCTTCTTGAGGATGATCGGTATGTTGCAGGAGGATGCCGTGGGCTTAAGGAGCGTGCGCTTCTTGCCGTCGAATACACCTATCGCCTCCACCCTCGCCTTCGTGGAGCCGTGCTTCCCCGGCTTCGATTTCGTGATTCTCGAGACCCTGCACGGCTCCCCGTCGATCATCACGTAAGAGCCGGGCTTGAGATCCTTCACTTCCCCAACCTTTTCTGCCATATGGAATCACTTTAGAGTTAATAATTATTATGAACGGGAATTATATATATCCTTCGGGAAAAAAAGATGTAATTACTATACTGTAGTATCGAAATCTTTATATATGAGTAAAGTAAAAATATATTAACCTTTATATGCTTATCATCACTATTCGGGGGTAAAATGAGTCCAAATGAAGAAAAACGGAAATGTCCGGAATGCAAGTCGGACAAGCTGAAATACGACCCTTCCAGGGGAGAAATGGTCTGTTCCAAATGCGGTCTTGTCGTCGACTCCTCGATGATAGACACCACGCAGGAATGGAGGGCGTTCGACGACAACCAGAGATCGAGGAGGGTCAGGACAGGAGCCCCCCTGACAGTCACCAAGCACGACCAGGGAATCACCACGGAGATCGGAAAGGGAAGAGGAGAACTCTTCAAGGTGGCCGCCAAGAAGAGGGCGCAGTATTACAGGCTCTCCAAATGGCACAAGAGGCTGATCAAATCAAAGGACAGGAACCTTTCCTTCGCTTTTTCCGAGCTCCAGAGGCTCATTTCTTATCTCACGCTTTCCCAGGCAATCCATGAGAAGGTCGCGAAACTCTATGAAAAGGCCGTCGAAAAGGGTCTCGTCAGGGGAAGATCGACGGAATCCATAATCGCCGCCTTATTGTACACGACCTGCAGGGAGGAAGGAGCGCCGAGAACTCTCGACGAGATATCGAAGGCCTCCGGAATCTCCAAGAGGGACATAGGAAAGACCTACAGGTACATCGCCAGAAAGCTGGACATCCGGATACTCCCGGCGAAGCCCCAGGATTACATACCCAGGTTCGGTTCGCTTCTGGGGCTGGACGAGACGATCCAGGTGAAGGCGGTAAAGATACTTGACCAGGCAACCAAGTACGACGTCACGAGCGGAAAGGGCCCGATAGGGGTGGCTGCCGCGGCTCTTTACATAGCGGCGGTCCTTCAGGGCAAGAAGAAGACCCAGCGGGAGGTCGCCGACGCCATAGGAGTGACAGAGGTGACGATCAGGAACCGCTACAAGGAGATTATAGAGAAGCTCGGGATCAAGGAAGAGGTCGAAGAGAAGGTCAAGGAAGAAGAGATAGATTAGATTCAGACAATTCTTTTTATCCGCTTCAAGGGGCAGTCAGTCCTGAATCCGTTCAGGCATAGCCTCGTTCTCGACGCCCTGAAACCCTTGGACCTGATCCTGCCCAGGAACTCAACCATCTTCGGAGGGGCTTTCCCCAGTTTCTTGCAGAGGAGATGGAGGTTGTAATAGAACGGGAACCCTTCCTCCCCCATGCAGAGCTGCAGCTCTTTCGGGTTCCCGAATCCCGACCCGATGAATTCGTGGTAAATCCCTTCCGGGTCCTCGAAAGTCTTGCCGGTCCACAAGGGGCCGATGTGCAGGAACTTACCCCCGCAGGAGCACCTTTCCTTCACCCCAACCCTTCTCTCGAGGCATTCGGGGCAGTAGGAGACCATCCGTATCTTCCGCAGGTTCCCGTTGACACTTTCCAGTTTCCGTTCCACCCTTCCCATGACCCTGAAGTAATGGTTGCCGTGGGAATAGACCGGGAAGAACGTCATGCCGAAGGGGGCGAGACTCCGCATTACGGAAGTGATCAGCACCCTGATACCGATCTCCTTGGGAAAATCCGTACCTGTCACCCGGACGCCGTATCTCCTGAGGCAGGCATCCGGATACTTGCCCGCAAGCGCCCCGGAGTCCGTTGCGGTCACCCCCAGTATCCCGTTGTTTTTCAGGGAAAATGGGACGGTCCTCAGGTAGCGGGCAGGGGATCCGAAGGGATCGATGTCGACGTAGTCATAGCGGTCACCTTCAAGGAAAAGGGCCGAGGCGTCCTTTTTTTCAACCCTTGTTTCAACACCCTTCCCTATACCGTTTGCTTCCAGATTCTTCCTGATAAGTTTTACCGCCTTCGGGTTTAGATCGTTGAAAACCACTCTTTCCAGGCCCCTGACCTCCTTTGCCACCCTGATTCCCCTGACACCGGTGGCAGCCAGCGGGTCGAGCATGCTGAATCTCCTGCCCCTGAAATAACGCTTGAGCAGGGCTACCGTGACGTCCCTCTGGTATCCCATCCCCTCGTTGTAGAAGACCTCGGATTTCCTGGTGACTGATTCCTCGGGAACGCTTATTTCAGCGTCACCCTCTTTGACTGATATCATTAGAAAAGACTGGGTTCATTATTTATATCTTATTTGCATAATTTAATCTTAATCACGGTTTGGTGAGCACATGGTCAAGGTATCCAGGGTAATGTCAACGCAGCATCCGGACAACGTGAACTCTCCCTTCTTTTCCCAGAACGAGGTCATGGAGGGTGAAGACGAGATAAAGGAGGCCTTTTTCTCCTTTTCCCACCTGGGATGCAGGGAGCAGATGTGGGACGCGGAAGGGAAGGAGGTAGACTCCTTTGTCATCAAGAAACTCCTTACGAGGTACGAATCCTTCTTCAGAAAGAACGTCATAGGGAAGGATTTCTTCATCACACTAAGGGTCCCGAACCCCGAGGTGGAGAAGCCGGAGGCGAAGGTGCTCATCGAGACCCTGGAGAGCATCCCGAGAAGCTATGACATAGCGAAACTGTTCTACGGTGATGACGTACCCCCGATCTTCGAGGTCATTCTTCCGATGACGACGAGCACCGAATCCCTGAACAGGATATACCACTACTACAGGGAATTCATATGCGGCAAGCAGCACAGGAACCTTCCGGACGACATAAAGATAAGGGAATGGATAGGGGAATTCCGCCCGGAGAGCATCAACGTCATCCCCCTGATAGAGGAAAAGGAAAGGATGATCAATGCTGACCAGATCGTCCGTGGCTATCTTGAAGGTAAAGACCTTGAATACCAGAGGGTTTTCCTCGCCAGGAGCGACCCCGCCGAAAATTACGGCCTGATGAACGCCGTCCTCATCAACAAGATTGCACTCCAGAGGCTGCACGGGCTGGAAAAGGAGACCGGAACCGAGATACTTCCCATAATCGGCGTGGGATCGGTCCCGTTCAGGGGGAATTTCAATCCCCCGAACCTGAAAAACTGCATGAAGGAGTATCCGAGCGTTCACACCTTTACCGCCCAGCCATCATTCAAATACGACCATACCGAGAGGGAGGTCACCGGGGCCATAGACGTTCTCAACTCAACAAGAAGGGGGAAGCCGGACGAGATAGACGAGGACAGGGTCACCGGGACGATCGAAAAGGTTTCCGACGAATACCAGAAATGCGTCAAGCTGGTCGCCCCCTGGATAAACATGGTCGCCAAGTACGTGCCCGCGAGAAGGAAAAGGAAGCTCCATATCGGCCTGTTCGGATATTCAAGAAGCACGAACGGCGTGACCCTTCCGAGGGCGATCAAGTTCTGCTCGTCCCTGTATTCGATAGGGCTCCCCCCGGAGATTCTGGGTCTGAACGTCCTGACGGAGAAGGAGCTTGACTACGTGAAGGAAGTCTATCACGGGTTCGAGAACGACCTGAAGAGTTCCCTGCCCTTCTTCAACAGGAGCGTCCTGAAGATACTCCCCACCGAGGTCGCAAAGGGAATCGAGAAATCCCTCAGGCTCGTGGACTATGAGAGAAACGAGAAGCACAGTGAGATAACGGAAAGGATAATCAACGACCTCTCGAAAAACAGGTTCGAGTCCATGACCGATGACATCACCCAGGCGGCCTGGATAAGGCGCTTCCTGGGATGATCATTGTCCGGGAAAGGGGGTTGAATGGGTCGGGTGGGAGTGCCAAACGGAAAGCTTTCATTCGAAAGCAAGTCACAAATTCAAATGCGACCCGTTTTTTGAACCCACGACTCCATGGTCTTCAGCCATGTGCTCTCCCGGACTGAGCTACCGACCCTCGTCTCACAGCTATTTTTTGGTATTGTCTTTGATAATTTAAAAGCTTTTATTCTGCTAGTGGGTGACAATCCCGATGTCCTTCACCCTGCCCCTGATTACCCTCCCCCGCCTTTCCAGAACCTTCAGCCTTTCGGGAAGCGTCTTCAGGGCATGCTCGTAATGATTTGTGCAGAGAAAAAGGGAGATCAGGTCCTTCGTGTCGCCGGATATCCTGTCGAGCTCGTAAAGGGTCAGCTCCTTGCCGGGTCTCTTTTCGCATTTCAGATGGTTGCACCTGGTGCGCATCCTCCTGAACTCGTATTCGATGAGCACGTCGAGGATGTTCATGATAATGAAATGAAATGGAGATTAAAAAATAGAATATATTCCAGAATGCACAATAATAGTTCATGAAGGGTTTCGCCTGCCTCCTTCTCGGGGGGTTCTTCGCCGGAACAGTGGGGATATGGGTAAAGCTGATCGGCCCTTCCGTTTCTCCCTTCCTGCTGTCGTTTTTCAGGATATTCTCTGTCGCGCTGCTGATGTTTTTTGTCATTCTTTTCACGCGTGACCTGGGCAGGCTGAAAATAAACAGAAGGGAACTGATAATGTTCATTCTGGCGGGCTTCGTCGGGGGGACCCTGAGCATAAATTCGTACGTCAGGGCAATGACGCTCGCCCCGGTCTCCAACGTGGTTATGCTCCTGTATTTCTATCCCGTTTTCGCTGCCATACTGTCCTGGCTTTTTCTGAAGGAAAGGATAACAAAATGGGAGATCTCGGCGATTTTCCTTGCTGTCATAGGGGTCTGGATCATATACGGGTTCGAGTTTTCCGGAGGATACATGCTCGGCAACGTTCTAGCGCTCTGCTCCGGGCTTTTCTACGCCACATTCATGGTGACCACAAGGTATTTCGAAAGGCACGGTGAACAATACTGGAAGGTAGTCTTCTGGGTATTTTTCCTCGGCGGGATTTTCGGTTTATTGTTCATACCCTTCGAGCCGGTCGCCTTAGTCCCGGATTTCCTCCCCCTGATGTTCCTGTCAGGACTGATAATCGCGTCGTTCCTCATGTACACCTTCTATGCGATGGGCCTGAAGACGATACGCGCCCATAATGCCCCGATCATACTCCTGCTGACCGAACCGACGACAGCGGTGGTCCTGGCCTGGCTGATCCTCTCGGAGATAATAACCGTCCACGTCCTTGCCGGGGGAATCCTGCTCATAATCGCCAACCTCCTTGTCGAGAAGGAGCAGAGGAAGAAGAGGATCAGGCGTAGAAAAGAAGCGGTATCAGGGCGATGAGCCCTATCATAACGCAGAATATCCAGAATGGAATCCTCCGGGCCGCCCTGATCAGGGTGTGTATCGTTAGCACGCCGAAAACGAAGGAGAACAATATCCCGATCGATATCTTTTCAATCCCTACCGGAGGCAGCCCTCCCAGAAGTGCGAGCCCGATCTCCGCGGCCAGAACCGCCGGTATGCTCATCAGGAACGAGAACCGTATCGCATCCTCCGAGCTGTATTTCCTGAACAGGAAGGAGGAAACGGTTATCCCCGACCTCGAAATCCCGGGGATCACTGAAAGCCCCTGGGCGATCCCGAGTATGACGGTGTCCTTGAGATTCAGGTTACCCCCGCCCTTCAGGTTTTTCCTTGCGAATATCTGCACCAGTCCCGTTATGATCAGGGCGATCCCTACCAGCGCGATGAACATCTCCCCTGCCACGGGGGCGGTCTTTATGTACAGGAACAGGGGAAGCCCGACGATCCCCGTCATTATGGTCGATAGTATCAGGAAGGAAACCAGCGAGCCTTCGGGAGAGAAACCGAACCTGTAGCCTTTCAGGGATCGGATGATCCGGAGGATGTCCATCCTGAAGTAAACGATCGCCGCCAGAAGGGTGCCCGTGTGGAGGAAGATCGAATAGGAAAGCGCTTCCGAAGGCGAATACCCGAACATCGAGACCATGAGGATCACCAGGTTTCCCTGGCTGGATATTGGCAGCCATTCGAATATCCCCTGGATGATTCCGAAAAGGACCGCGTCAAGAACCATGATTATAATTTATCTAAAGGCTAAAAAATAAACCAGTTCACTTTCCGAGAATGTCCCTTACTTTATCTATGAATTTCAGGATGTCATCCATCATGTTTTCTACGAGTCTTAATTCGAATGTGGCAGATGCATTGTAACTCGCCTTTTCCCTTAATGCTTTTCCGCTGGCCATTATTTCCCCGTCCTCCTTTTCTATGCATCTGCCTAAAATCTTCATATCTTCTTTTTCCATTTTCCGGTCACCGTGATAGTAAAGCAGTATCACCGCGCAAATTGTGGCGTAATGATTTTTTGAAGAAAACCCGTTTTCTGACAGCAGTGCAAGTGCCCCGTGATAAACCGCATAATAATAAGAGACAATAACCCAGTCATAGAACCTTTCATCCCCGAATATTTTCGGTATTTCATCCCTGTGTTTTTCCTTCAGCCAGTTTGCGAAATTTATGTTGTGCTCCGCCTTTCTCATATATACCCTTTTTCCAAATCTGTCCTTTCTTATTATTTCCCTTCTAACGTAATCATCAAACCACCTTTTGCATAATCCTTCGTCCTCTATCCATTTTTCCCAGTGGGGCGGCTTTTTCATATCCTGTCTCCCCAATAGCATTTTCCTTCCATGAGTATCCACCATTCGATACCGCTTATTAATATCTTGTTTTTTCTTACATTGTTCATGAAATCGTCATTCCTGCCGTATAGTTTTTTGTGAAATTCTCTCCAATCGATATAAATGGGATTTATCTGGATTCCGTGTCTGTGGGAAATGATCCTGCATATTCCTTCCAGCCATCTTGCCTTTTCTTTGTCGATTTCGTTGTAAACTAGAAGAATGTCCAGATCGCTTTTTTTTGCATGGTCCCCGATTGCATATGAACCGAAGACTATAGTGATAATTGGCACTTTGTTCCTTCCGCAATCCATCAAATGGAATATCGCGTCCTGAACGTTTTTCGGAAGTTTCAGAATCCTTGAATACTCCACAATGTAAAGGTAAGGAATTATGAGTTTACTCCTGTAATTCACGTAGAATTTTTTGTTCCGTCCTTCCTTTTCCGATGTTATTAATTTTTTGGAAATCAGTTTTTCGAGGCCGTATTTCACTGACGGTATCCCTATGTTAAGTTCCCTGGAAAGTGATCTCAGATGCGTGCCCGGATTATTGTAAATTCTTTTCAGGAGGTAAATTTCCTTATTCATTATATATTTTATATATCATATGATATATAAATTTATCTATATTATCGGATCAAAGTGTATAAAAAATAAACGCCCCGGGCAGGATAACCAACGGAAAGGCCTGGCAAGCAAGCCAGACAATATTCACTAATTATTTTTCCATTTTTGAACCTGCGACCTTTCGGTTCCTGCTGCTCATTGGATTGAGTTGCTTGAAAACACCTAAGTGTTTTCTTTCCTTATTAACAGCCGAGCGCTCTTTGGCGAACCTGGAAGCATAAGCTCCTGTTTTCGATTAAACGTTTTGGATAAAAGGTTTACCGCTGAGCTACCGGGGCATAAGCTTAATTATACTGCAGTAATTTAAATAATTTGCCTCTTTCTATCGTTGGTTTCAAGTTTATTTTGATCGTTTATTACGACCCTCATTTCCGGATTATGGGGGACCCATCTCTCCCTCCATTCGCCCGTTTCCCTTTCACCGTAATCGATTCCGAATGATTTTCTCGTCTTCTCGTGACCGGATTCGACCTTCTCCGGGCAGAAGAATATCTCCATCTCTCCCTTTTTGAAATCTTTGCATACGCTGGGGTTGAAGGATTCCGAATGTTTCATCTTCTCGGAAAGACCTTCCATCAGGAGGGAAAGTTCATTATTGAGGAATTTTTTCCTTTTAAATTCCCCTTTCAATTTTGTGCTTAAAACTATTCCTTCCGTATTGTAAGATCCGTTTTCGTAATTTATTTTGAATTCTATCTGCGATTTCCAGACTACGCCGTTAAACTCCTTATAGGATATCTTTATGCTCTCGGGGAGGGAGTCCTGCGAGCCCACGTAATCAACAATTTTCCCTATCCTATCTCCGGCTCCGTAGCTCTTCATGTTTAGAGTTTCCCGGGAAGAAATAAAACCTTGGGTCAGCTCAGGAATTCCTTGTCCTTTATTTTACGGGGAAGGTAGTCATCCGATATGAACTTTATCCCCTTCGAGGACAGGGCCTCCAGCTCGTATTTCTGGCCCGTCCTGAGCATGTTCTTGAGCTCTTTCTGCCAATCCTTCGGCTTGAACCATATGTACTCCAGCATCTCCTTTATCCTCTTCTTGTCCTGCTCGTTCAGCTTTATGGCGACATTGGAAGGTATTTTGAAATTCTCCGCGTCCGTGCTTACCAGGCCGATATACTTTGCGTCCGGGACCCCCAGCCTGTCGGAAAGGAAGGAAAGGTTGATCGATCCCTGCTTTATCACGGAGAAAATGTACAAACCCCAGGGGTCGTTGTCCGCAAGCACGTAAACGGGCAGTTTAAGCTCGTAACGCAGCCTGTTTATCAGCCTCCTTGCCCCCCTCGCCGGCTGGCCCTTCCCGGTCAGGATCAGGCAGTTCCACTTCTTCCAGAACTTGTCCTCGTTCAGCCGCTGCCACACGGCGTCCTTTTCGATGACGAGCACGAAATCCGCGTTCACCTTCTCGAACTGTATGATCTCCGGCTCCACGTTGCTGGGTATTGCCCATCCGGATGAACCCATCCTGGAGCAGTCGATCCTGTCACCGGAATCCCGGATGAGTATGTTCCCGGCCATGTACCCCTTCCGGTCGGCCTTCAGGTGGAGCTTCTCCCTGATCATGTTGAGTGTGGCCTCCACGTCCTCTATTATAGGATCGCTTTCACTCTGCTCATCGAAGGTGTTCTCCCTGGTCCCAGGGAGCGTCCTCTTCAGGGCGTAATACAAATCCCTGATCGAGGTGGTGACCCCCTGGCTGATTATCTTCCTGCACTCGGCCGCGACCATAAGGGTCTGCATGAACTTCTTGGTATGGGCAGTGTTGAAGTAATACCTCTCGCTGAACCTGTCACCGAGCTTGATCAGGCCCTTCTTCTCGTCAAAATACACGTTCGAGAGTGACCTGATTGGCAGATCGATTTTCGGGTTTTCCTTCCTTACGATCTGCTCGAGGACCTTCAGCCCCATCTCCCTCAGCCTTTTCTCTTCCTTTTCCTCCATTAGAATCTTCTCCCGCTGTTATAATCTCGTAATCCCCTTTATTTGTGTCGTCATTCTTCTCTTCCCTTTTCTGGCCCTTTGTCCTGCTGTCAATCAGGGCCTGGAGTTTCTCCCCGATCCTCTCCTTCTCGATGTCCGTGAGTTCCGAAATGGCGTTCACGGTCTCCCCCGCGTACTTGTCAAAAATACGGATTCTCTCCCTGTGGTGCGCCTCCTTCCGCTTACCGGAGAGGAACAGCCCCAGCTTTCGGGCGCACTCCTGCAGGGCGAGCTTTATCTCCTTGACTATTACGGGATAGGAGGCTATCGCCTCCTTCGACTCCGAGGTGAAGGGGACCCATACGGAAACCATGTGGACGAAGATTGCCACGGGGTCCTCCTCCAGCTTCCTGTTCAGGCCGTATCTCCTCCAGTCGGTCCCGTTCACGGACTTGGTGATCGCGCAGTCCCCGGCCTGGTAGAGCAGGGGAACCCTGTTGGCGAACCTCATGACCTTCGAGGAGTCTATATTCCCGCCAAAGGCGATCCCGACCTCTATCTGGAATGGCCATCCCCTGTAGACTGCGGGAGGCCTTGTAACGCTCCCGGTCCATTCCGGATTCAACTCCTTTTCCATTCCCTTTGAGATGAAATCGCTTCCAAGCGGGGAAAGGCAGTCTAGCGGGGGCTTCAGGAGCTTGACGTGCTTCACGGAATTGATTATCCTCCTCGCCTCCTCATCCGTTATCTTTTTCGGCTTGCAATTCTCCGGCAAATCCGACCTCCTGCACAATTCGGTCGCGCTTGTCCGCCCGACCCTGGTGAATTCGCTGGTAAGGAAACCCGAGAGTGTCTTTGCCTTGGTTTCCCTCAGCATCCTCATCAGGATTCCCAGTTCAACTCCGTAAAGGTGCGGGCGTATCTCTTTCGGCTCCTTCGGAAGGATTTCCACACCCCTTTCGAATTCCACCCTCCCGTTCGGGGAATCGAAGGTTATGCTGGCATGGGGATTGGAGACCGCGGTCTGCCTGATGTACTCGAGGATCGACTGCCTGTGCTCCCTGTATATCCCTTCCACGATGAATTTTATCTCGGTGCCGTGACATTCCTCCCCCTCCCTTGTCCCGCTCTCGTGTATCAGGGGCTCGTTCTTCCTGACGTCTATCTTTATCTTGTAAACATGGGTTTTCCCGTCCCCTATCGAGGTTATGATCTCTAGGGGGGTCCCGGTGGTGAGCTGGGCATAGAGGGTCGCAGCCGAGATTCCGATTCCCTGCTGGCCCCGGGACTGCTTGAGCCTGTGGAATTTCGATCCGTAGAGCAGTTTCCCGAAAATCCTGGGTATCTGCTTCTTCACGATCCCGGGGCCGTTGTCCTTTATGACGATCTCGTACCTCTCCTCCCCGACTTCCCTTACCCTCACGTACACCTCCGGAAGGATCCTTGCCTCCTCCGCCGCGTCCAGGGCGTTGTCGACGCCCTCCTTGACTATGATCAGGAGCGCCTTGGTCTTGTTGTCGTACCCCAGGAGATGGCGGTTCTTCTCGAAGAATTCGGATATGCTGATCTCCTTCTGCTGCTTCGCGAGTTCCACAGCCTTCATTTCCTCTCCTCCAGCATCCTGTATACGAAGGAATGGGGCTTTCCCTCCAGCAGGCACTCGATCGCCTCCTTCGCCCTTTCGGCGGAATCCCACTCCCCTATTACGGAGACGGTCTTCCCGTAAATGCATATCTGGGTTTTGGTATGCTTTTCTATTATCCTTTTTGCCTTTCCCTTGGTGCCGATGATCCTGGAAAAAAGCCTTTCCCTCGTGTTTTTTGTCTCGTTGCCCAGGGAGATCACGATCAGCCTGAAGCTTTCGTCCAAAAGCCTGAGGGCCTTCGAGGGAGAGAAACCCCTCCCGATCGCGGTGATGATGTCCTTTGCGGTCATGACCCTGACGGCGTCGTCACCTTCGATTTCCACGCCGTCGTTAACCCTGATCTCGGTACCCGTCCTTTCCTCAATCCTGTCCTTGACTGAGCCGTTTTTTCCGATCAGAACGCCTTTCCTTTCATCCGGTATCCGCATTATCTCCATCATAATTCAATTTTATAATAAGTGCGTATAAGTATTATAAATATCGGATGTTCATTTTTTGTTCGCATTTATTACGAGCAGAATGTTCTTGGGAGGTTCTGGTTCTATGTTACTGATTTCGAAATATTTTCCGAATGTGTCATTTATTATCTTCTTATTGAAGTAGATATGGAAAGAAGGAATGAACCTGTTGGGCTGATTCGGGGAATTGTTGTTCTCGGAGGTCATGATTCCTTTCTCCATGTCGGTCCATGTATCGTGAATTATATAGAACAAATCTCCCCTTTTTGCCCATACGCTCCCTCTCGGATCATATCTATGAGGACCCCTGTATAATTTGCCAAACCTTTCATCTATAATATTTGTTTTTTTCAAGGCATCTCTATTAACCACAGTTGTAATGAATTTTGCATCAGGTTTTAAAATCCGATGTATATGCATGAGGGTCTCATCGAGCTGCCTGTAAGTGTTATGATGCAGGGTGGCAAAGGAGATTCCGGCATCGAAATATTCTGATTCATAAGGGAATGCCTCACGCATGTTATGCACAATGACCCTTTCATCCATGTTATGTCTTAATTTTTCATATTTCGAGAGCTTCTGTCTGGTAAGGGAAACGGCCTTTTCTGATATATCGGTCCCGTAGACATCGAAATCCTCTTCTGCAAATCTGTCGCACGAATGGCCTGATCCGCATCCGATATCTATCACCCTGAAAGTGAAGGGATCCGTTTCACCCCTGATTTTTTTCAGAATAGGGATTGTATATTCTGTCGTGCTTCTGGTTATCCTGTCACTTTTGTCTCCCCTTTCCTGCCATATCTCTTCATGACTTGATCCTTTTGCCATTTGAATCACGTAAACGGGTTTGATAATAGAAATTGCCAATTAAATTTATAAAATGCGGACTGGTTCATCGGTCCAGAAACCCTTTCCTCTGGAGCCATCCTGCCTGGGCCTTCCTGTATTTCCACACGATGTTCCCCTTCTCGTCCGATTCCACTTCCCACGGCTCCACCAGGACGACGTCGCCCGGCCTTATCCACTGCCTCCTCTTGAACTTTCCCGAAACCCTGCATATACGGCTGTTCTTGTCCAAGCAGTCGACCCTGAATCTCCCCCCGCCGAGCATCTCCTCCACTATTCCTAGGATCTCCCTTCCCTTCGGGGTTCTAACCCTCACGACCTCTTCCCCGTGCGTGTGCATATACTTAGTTTAGGGGATACGAATTAATAAGAATAACCCAGATCCAGCACTATCTCCATTCCCTGGAACATGTCCGGCCCGTTGATCAGGCTGTATATGGAAGAGGTGACCGGCTTGAACTGGAACTTCGTCTTGAACATCTCATAATCCCCGGCGGCCCAGGAAACGAGCGATTGGAGAAGCAGTTTCTCGTCCTCTTCGTCGAAATCCCCGTCAGACGGCATGGAAAGCCAGACCGTCCTCCCCTTTCCGTTCACGACCCCTTCATTGATTATGCAGGCCGCGACCCCCGTCCCCTGCTGGTAAAGCAGAACGTTCCCCGTCCCGGATGGGATTACGTCCTCGGTGGAAGAAAGAATCTCGTGATTCCCGTTCTCGAATTTATGGGTCTCCCTTCCTGCCAGGCTCCCGGGAAAATTGTTGAAGTATTTCCTTACGTAGTAACCTTCGTTGTTTATGCTGTCCGTTCCGGGATGAAATCCAACGTCCTCCGTGGTGGCCGTGCCGGATCCGCGGTCGATCCCGAAAAAGGCTTTCGTCACCTCGTCGAGGGGGTCCGCCCTGATGTCCGATATTATCACTACCCCCTTCCCCGCCTTCAGGAAGTTGTTGACGGCGTATCTCCGTATGGCAGAACCAGAGGGGGAGGTGTAGGAGAAGTCGATCTTGTCGTGGTCCATGATTACCGCCACGTCATAATCTTCCACGTTCAGTGACTTGTTGATCCCGAACTGGTCCGTGTCGGGATAATTGTGCCTGAAAAACTCGACCCTGATCCCGTTGATCGTGAAAGGCGAAAGGGCCCTGTCGATTGCGCCGAACTGAAAGGGGGTGCATTCACCGCAGGAAACCCGGATTTCCGGGGGTATGACGTTCCTGAGGGTGAGGGAATATATGACGTTGTCGGGGAGTAGGGAATCCAGCTCGTTTTTCACGGTCGACTCGTCGAACCATTCCGTATGTCCCGTGTATTTCCTGTCCATGGAGAGGAGGACGTCGTTTCCGTAGACGGAAAGCTTCGTGGTCGGCCAGTCGGTGGATGAGGTCCGTATGAAAACGAACTGGGAGATTACGAAAAAAAGGAGCAGGGTTACAAGGATGATCTCCACCACGTGCATGAAACCCTTCATTATCCACCCTCCGCTGTTTATATTTCGTGAAAATGTATAATAAAAGGTATGAAGGCCAAGTCTATCCTTTCCTACATGGGGATGATGCTGGCTATACTTGGCGCACTGGCGCTGCTCCCGCTGATACCGGCTCTTATCTATCAGGAAGGCACTTACCTTTCCTTCATACTCACCTCCATTTTTTCGCTGGTTTCCGGTTTCATCCTGTATAAGAAATTCAAAAGGGAGCCCCTTGACCTCGGGTCGGCCATGGTCCTTGCAAGCGTAACCTTCGTGGTCATCTCCCTTTTCGGATCGATCCCCTACATGGAACACCTGTCCCTGGCGGATTCCGTTTTCGAGTCGGTTTCCGGCTTCACCACAACAGGGCTGACCGTCATAAACCCCGAGACCTTCCCCCATTCGGTACTGTTCTGGAGGTCCTTCACGCAGTGGATCGGGGGCGTGGGAATACTAGTGATATTCATACTCCTCCTTTCTTCCCCGGGCATGTCCTCCTATTACATGTACAAGGCCGAGGGAGGGACCCAGAGGATCGAGGCGGGGGTCTACCATACCGTGAAAAGGATATTCATGATATACGGCATCTACACGTTCCTTGGCATAGCCCTTCTTTCCCTGGCGGGTATGCCAGCATTCGATTCCGTGAATCACGCGCTGACTTCCATAGCCACGGGAGGATTCACCGTGAGGGACGCCTCGATCCAGGCTTACGGCAACCCCTTCATAGAGATCGTCATGATCATCATGATGGTCCTGGGGGCGACCTCCTTCTTCGTCCACGACAAGCTCTTCAAGAGGAAGTTCAGGGAATACCTGAAAAACAGCGAGGCCCAGCTTTTCTGGGGATCCGTTCTGGTATTTTCCTTCCTCGTGTCCCTCTCCTTCATCTCCCTCTCCGAGCCCTTCAGGGCAGGGATATTCCAGACCTTCTCGGCCATAACGGGGAGCGGGTTCACCATAGTTTCCAGCTACCCGGAACTCTCGAAGATACTCCTCTGCATACTCATGGTTATGGGAGGCTTCGCCGGATCAACCGCGGGAGGGCTCAAGCTGGTGAGGGTCGGGATACTCGGCAAGGCGGTCCCCTGGATGATCAAGAAGATATCCTATCCCGTCACCGCAGTGATCCCGTTCAAGTTCTACGGCAAGATAATCAGCAGGGACGAGCTGACGATAATATCCGTTTTCTCCTTCATCTTCATCCTGATCCTGGCCATCTCCACCCTGGTCCTGAGCTTCGCCGGCTATTCCCCCATGGACTCCCTCTTCGTCTCCGCCTCCGCCGAAGGGACGGTCGGCCTCACCACGATCCCCATAGCCTCCGTCCCCCTCGCAGGCAAGCTCACCCTCATGGCCTGCATGCTCCTGGGCAGGCTGGAGATCCTCCCATTCATGGTCCTTTTCTACGCGATCGCCAAATCCCTGAGATGGGAAAGAAGCTGAATCCCGGAACAAGCCATCATTTGAAATTTATATCCGGATGATATCAGTTTCATTATGGACAGGAAAAAACTGGCCGGAGACCTTGAAAGCCTGTACCAGTCATTCATAAAATCTTACGGGCATGAGCCTTCGGGTTTTCATACGGTCAGGCAGAAAGAGCCCCCTTACATCGGGGTCCATTTCACGGGAAACGGGAAGGAGGAACATTACTCTACAGGTTACAGTCCCGATACGTACGGGTCTGGGAAACTTGACGGCCTCAGGTTCAACGTCCGGTTGATTCTGGGAGTGAAATTTCTGAAAAGACGTCTCAGGCCATTAGGAGATCTCATAGCTGGCCGTTATTCCGACATCCCCTTGGGAGACTGATTTCCCGATCAGAAAAACAGTATCTTTATCACGAACACGATTATCACGATCGTGAACAAATGCTTTACCCATTTGTTGCCTTTTCTGATCGCTGTTTTTGACCCGATGTATCCGCCCGCGAGACAGCCCGCGAAAATGACGGCGGCGGGCCAAAAAGGAACGAAACCGTAAAAGAAATAAATCACGGCAGGTATCGTTGCGGAGAAGAATTCCGGGATCGTGTTGGTGGCGTATCCCCTGATTATCTCGTAACCGAAGAAATACATCATAAGGAAAAGGATGACTGTTGCGCCCCCCGCGCCTATTATCGCTCCCTCGATAGCCAGAACGCAGTATAGAATAACCCCGGCCGTTTTTCTTCTTTTTGACGATTCACTCTTCCTTATCCCGATTTTTTTATTCAATAAGAAAAAGGGAAGGAATATCAGGATCACTATACCGATCAGTTTTTCCAGCAAAAACGTGTCCAGCCTGACCATGATCTGCGTACCTATTATGCTGCAGATTATAACGATCAATGCAAGCTTGGTCGCCATCTTGACGTCTATCTTTCTGGATTTCCAGTACTCCTTGATCGCCGCAAAGAATGCCCCCATGTCTCCTGCCTTGTTGATTCCTATTGCTAACTGCGGTGGAAAACCGAGAAAGATCAATGCCGGCAGAGAGACCATCCCGCCTCCCCCTACAGTCCCTCCGAGGAACCCCGAAACCAGACCGATCAGGAATATGAAGACAAACTCCATGACGAGCAACTCCGATATTTATATTATTATGCTGTTATCTTCTTATGAAACTTACCGAGGTATGCGAGACACTTCTTTCGAAATTCGGCCCGCAGGGCTGGTGGCCAATGGACGGCGGCTTCTCTCCGAGGGAGTGGGAGGTCTGCCTGGGCGCGATCCTGACTCAGAACACGAGCTGGAAGAACGTGGAGAAGGCGCTGGAAAATTTGAAAAGGAAGAAAATCACGAGCCTCGAAAAACTTCTCGGAACGGATGAAAAAAGGCTCGCGGAGCTGATCAGGCCGAGCGGATACTACAACCAGAAGGCGGGGAAGCTGAAGGATTTCTCGAGGCATGTCAAATCGTTCGGAAGCGTTGATAAATTTCTGAAAAACGTGAAAAGGGAAGAGTTGCTCGAGGTGAACGGGATAGGTCCGGAGACAGCCGATTCCATACTCCTGTACGCCTGCGGAAAGCCCCATTTCGTTATCGATGCGTACACCAGAAGGGTCTTTTCAAGGATAGGGATTGTTGAAAAAGATATTGTCTATGATGAATTGAAAAAATTCTTTGAAAAAAGACTTCCGAAAGATGCCGGAATGTACGGGGAGTTCCACGCCCTGATCGTGGAGCTGGGGAAGAACATCTGCAAAAAGAAACCTCTATGCAAGGAATGCCCGCTGAAGAAGGGATGCAGGAAGATAAATGTTTGATGAATTTTTATCCAGTTAATTCAACACGATAGGGTCGAAATTGAATATCACCTTTTATACGGACATGCCTTGTTATTTCATCGCCATCGTTTATTGATTTATTCCCATGTTCCGTATGCAAGTAAAATCCCTTTTCATTTATCTGTAATGTACCTGCAAAGCGCTCCGTCTCGCCTATCGTATATTTTTTCCCTAAATTCCTTCTCAAACCCATTTCAGTTATTTTTTGCATGTATCATCTATTTTTTTATTAAATAAATGTGTTATTGTAATTCATACCTCAAAAACCCCGCTATCCCCCCGAGGTGGAGGAACTGGCTCCCCTTCTCGTGATCATTCCCTATTATCACGACCTTCCCCTGCTGCTTTTCTACCTGGTCCATGATCTTTTCGAAATCCCCGACCCTTTCCTCCGAGACCAGGAGCGTCTCCACGGCGCCGTATTCCACCGCCTTTCTGGTCTCTTCCGGCCCGTACACGACCTTCTCCTCCTTCCTCATCCTTTTGAGAAGCTCCCCGACGTATTCGCTCTCTTTCGAGACCCTAGTCTCTCTCAGTATCCTGCTGGATGAGGACTCGACAACCTCCCTTATCCCCGCCGTGCCGGCCTGGCTGGTCTTCTCGACCATCATCTTCCCGAGAACGGGGGATTTCCTTTCCTTCGCGTGCCTGTAGAGGTTCTCCTTGTCGAAGCCCGGGCCGGCTATTATGATATTTCTGAATTCGCCTTCCTGCCTTTCCAGATGCATGAGAACCTCGTCGTAAAAGGGATTCATGTCCTCCTTGTCGTGATTTTCAATGGCACTCCTGTTATCCAG
>CAZEXF010000009.1:0-7564 GCA_964516855.1 uncultured archaeon
TGTGCGCGAGCTGCTCTGACAGCGACTACCTGTATGCAGGGAACCTGATGCCGGGCAACTCCACATTCTTCTGGGCGGCTCTCAAGATCCCCCAGGGTGTTCCGGACGGAAACCTGGACCAGGGGATACTGACGTTCACCGCGGAGGGGACGTAAAGAAATCTTTTCTGGCTCATTCAAGGAATTCGTAAGAATCGATGATCCCGTCACCGTCCACGTCGAATCCCCTTATGACCCTGGCCTTGGTCTTCCTGTCGAACCTGTTCCCCTCAAGCACCCTGTCAAGGTCATTGACGAACGCGAGTATGGCGGCCCTCGTGCCCAGGAAGCGCTTCCCGGAAAAGACCAGGACCTTCTTTGATCTGTCCCAGGGGTTGTCGATTATGGAAATGAACCCGTTCTCGTCTTCGGTATAGGTCTTTTTCGAAAGTCTGGACACTATGTTCCTTGTCCCGGTGTCAAAATACACGGGAAGCTTCCCGTTGACCCTGCTGGTGATCATGTTGGCCACCGGGCCTCCCACTAGGATCAGGTTGTTCCTGAGGTCGCTTTCCCTCGTCTCGGTGTCCAGCCTGTAGTTGGGTATTCCCTTCTTCTCCCTCAGGAACGAACCCAGGAAAAGCCCCAGATCTATCGCTGTCGGTGAATCCAGCGCCCTCTCCTTCCAGGGGCCGTGGGGATCGGGCGATCCCACTATCATGAGGAAATTGGCCCTGTTGTCAGAAATGAACGGTTCCAGCCCCTTGACGATATCCGGGGGGCCCCTGTCGAACGTTTCAAAGGGAGCGCTTTCCAGCATCATGGCGAAGGCCTGGTCCTTGATCTTGTAGAACCTGGCAAGCGTTCCGTGCCTCGTCTCCTTCCCCACCTCCTCGACGAGGCCGAACTCCCTGAACTTCCTCATGTAATAATATACCTTCTGCTCATGCATTCCCAGGGATTTGGCAAGGTCCATGGGGCAGGCCGGTTTTGCCAGGGAGGTGAATATCTTCCATCCCAGGGGGTTGGAGAGCGTCTTGAACACCTCCGGCCTGTTGAAAACCCTGACGGGGGTGACGTCATTCCCCCCGCTTCCCGATTTCAGGAGATAGAACCTCTCTTTCATGGAAACACATCCTTATTTAAAAGGACACAAATATTATAAATTTTTTTATAATATTATACTCTTTTTATAAAGAATGCTTAAAAAGGTATCCCCTCGAACCCGGCCCGTTATGGTTTTTTCTTTAATAAACCGTTTATATCCCCCCTGAGAACAGATACCCATGTGCGGCATCACTGCCTACAAGGGGAAGAGGAATGCCCCTTCCGTCGTTCTGGAATCGCTGAAAAAACTGGAATACAGGGGATACGACTCCTGGGGCATCGCGTCCTTCCGTGACCGCGGCATCCAGACGGTGAAGAAGGTGGGAAAGATCAGTTCCCAGCAGACCCTTGAGATGGATTCCTCGGGCATGGCACTCGGGCACACCAGGTGGGCCACGCACGGCGGGGTTTCAGAGAAGAACACCCATCCCCATTCTGACTGCTCCGGTGATATCGCGGTGATACACAACGGCATAATCGACAATTGCGACGAGCTCAAAAAAGGACTGATTGAAAGGGGACACAAGTTCCGGTCCGACACGGACACCGAGGTAATCGCCCATCTGATAGAGGAGAGCCTTGAAAACGGGTTCAGGGAAGCGGTGCGGAAGGCCATGAAAAGGATAAGCGGAAGATCCGCCATCATAGCCGCAAGGAAGGGGTTTGACGGTTT
Source organism: uncultured archaeon (assembly GCA_964516855.1). Taxonomy (GTDB): domain Archaea; phylum Aenigmatarchaeota; class Aenigmatarchaeia; order QMZP01; family QMZT01; genus CAZEXF01. Next base: position 1,759 of record CAZEXF010000009.1, read on the forward strand.
CATAGCCGCCAGGACGGGTTCCCCCCTGATCCTCGGGATCGGAAAGAACGAGTATTTCGTATCCTCTGACGTACCCGCCTTCCTTGATTTCACGAAAAGGGTCATGTACCTGGACGACGGCCAGATGGTCGTCGTGAGGGAAAGGCCGGAGTTCTTCTCCATATCGAACGGCAGGCCGGTGAAAAAGAGGATCGTGACCATTGACTGGGACGCGGAACAGGCCGAAAAGGGGGATTTCGAGCATTTCATGATCAAGGAGATAATGGAGCAGAAGGAGACCATAAAAAGGGCCATCAACCAGGACGAGGAGACCCTGAAGGCGATAGCCCGGAACATCAACTCCTCTTTCGGGACCTTCCTGACCGGGTGCGGCACGGCGGGCAAGGTCTGCCTTACAGGGGAATACATATTCTCGAGCATCGCGAAAAAGCACATCAATTACGTCGTCTCCTCGGAATTCCCCAACTACACCCATTTCCTCACGCCGGAAACCCTGCTACTGACCATATCCCAGAGCGGGGAGACGGCTGACGTCCTGGAAGCGGTCAAGGCGGCGAAGGAGAAGGGAGTGAAGGTGATCTCCCTCGTCAACGTCAGGGGGTCATCCCTGGACAGGGCCTCCGATTTCACGTTCCACATAAACGCCGGGCCTGAGAAGGCCGTCGCCTCGACGAAGGCCACCACCTCCCAGCTTGCCCTGCTCTACCTCCTTGCCTATTCGTCCGTGGGGAAGCTCGACGAGGGAAAAAGGCTGCTCATAGACACCTCCTCCAAGGTGAACGACATGCTCAATCCCAGATATGACGAAAGGATAAGGGAACTCGCCAGGAAAATCCACAAGAGCCCGAACATCTACATAATCGGCAGGGGCCTGAACTATCCCATGGCCCTGGAAAGCGCCATCAAGATACAGGAGGTCTCCTACATACACGGCCAGGGATTCGCCGGCGGGGAACTGAAGCACGGACCGCTCGCCCTTATAGAGAAGGGAACCCCCTGCATATGCCTCACGGCGAATGATGATGTCTCCCGGGAGACGGTCAACAACGCGATCGAGATCGGGTCCAGGGGGGGATATATAATCGGGATCGGGCCGAAAAGGTACGACGTGTTCGACTTCTGGATAAAGACCCCTGACGTGGGAGTCGCCTCCCCGATAGTGAACATAATCCCCGTCCAGCTTCTTGCCTATTATCTGGGCGTATTCAGGGGCTGCGACATCGACCACTGCAGAAACCTGGCGAAATCGGTGACGGTCAAGTAGAACCTATATTAATGAGAATTGACTAATTATTAACATGGCAGCAGATGTACTTACGACTTTCATTGAAAGCCTCGGGGTAAGCCTGGCGAATCCCGTCACCCTGGCGATCAACATACTTCTCTCCACCCTGATCGGGGGGATAGTCCTGCTGATCATCGTTAAGGTGATCGGGATGAAGTTCTCCGAAAAGGTGAACTCCATGAACGCCTTCCTGGCGGTCCTCGTGATCAACCTGATAAACTTCCTCGGGCTGCTCGGACTAATAACGCCGTTCATCTCTTTCATACCCTTCCTTCCGATGATACTCCCGGTGATCGTGTGGATCGTGCTGATGAAGGCGTTCTTCAATGACATGAGCTTACCCCATGCGGCGATAGTGGGGATAATCGGGTACGTGGTGAGCATCTACGTGATCCCCTACCTGGTGGGGATAGCCAGCGGCTTCATCCCGAGCTTCGTGTAGAACCAATGAGATGGGTTCCCACGGCTTTCATTATTTTTACCTTTACGAATTTACCCATAAGGTCCTCTTTCGAGGAGATCAGGACGGGTTTGTAGGACTCGCTCCTCCCGGTCCACTGATCCCTTCGCTTCCCCTTCTCATTTATCAGGATTTCTGCTTTCTTTCCTTCGAAACGTCTGTTCCTTTCGATCATCATTTCCTTGATGATTTTACCTATTTTTTTGCTCCTTTCCTTGATAACCTTTCCGTCAAGCTGCTCCATCCCGGCAGCCTTTGTACCGGGCCTCGCCCCGAACTTGGAGAGGTTCACTATGTCGGGCCTGATTTCCCTGATCATTTTGATCGTTTTCCCGAAATCCCCCTCCGTCTCTCCGGGGAATCCCACTATCACGTCTGTTGATATCGTAATGTCAGGAATGGCCTTCCTGAATTCCCTTATTATCTTCTTGAAATCCTTCACCGGGTACTCCCTGTTCATTCCCTTCAGGACTTTGTCCGAGCCCGACTGGACCGGCAGGTGGACGAACTTGTATATCTTCGGGTCCTTGTATGCACCGATCAGTTCCTGCAGCATGGGGAGCACGTGGGAGGGGTTCATCATCCCCGACCTGACCCTGAATTTCCCCTTTATTTTCACGATTTTACTCAAGAGTTTCGGGAGATTCGTATCGATATCTTTGCCGTAACAGGAATTGTCTTGGCTGGTAATCCACAGTTCATTACATCCCTCCTTCAGGGAGGTTTCTATGTCCTGGATGATTTTTTCAGGGGGGAACGAGAACAGATTCCCCTTCGCGAACTTAACGCAGCAGTAGGAGCAGGAGGAAAGGCATCCGGTGGCTATCTGGGTTATTCCCGTCACGGGGTTTTTCCTTTCCCTCGGGACGCAGACCTTGCTTTCCCTCGTTTTCCCGGTGCACTCGAACCGCTTCCCTTCGGAAACCCCCTCGGCGACCTTCGCGATCTCCTTCAAATGATGCGTGCTGAGTAGGGAAGCGGACGGGGCGATCCTCCGAAGCCTCCTCCCCATGACCTCAGGCATGCACCCGGCAATAACCATCCCCTTTTCCGGGAATTCTTTCCTCAGCTTCCTTATTCTTTCCAGTATCTTCATTTCCGTCGGCGTCTTGACCATGCAGGAGTTTACTATCAAAATATCGGAATCCTCCGGTCTTCCGACGATCTCGTGCTTCTCCTTCCTGAGTATACCCGCCATTATCTCGGAATCCGACCGGTTCGCGGAACAGCCGTAGGTTTCTATGTATATTTTCATATAAAAGGAATGGTAGCCCCTTTATATATTGAAATCCAAAATTATTCTAATGAAAACAATTGGTTATAATCACGGGAGATTTCAGCCGTTGCATAATGGACACTTCAATACATTTTTGGAAATTCTTGAAAAATTCGACGAACTTTGTATAGGAATAGCCAATCCTTTAAGAAATCAACCTCCAAACTTCGAAAAACTTGATAAAAATCTTCAGACAAGCTTGAAAAGGGCAAGAGACCCAAAGAACAATCCCTATACATTCCTGGAAAGGTATGAGATGATCAGACTTGCACTGATTGCCCATGGTGTGGACATGAAAAGGGTTAGGATTCTTCCACATTTCGGTTACTATGAAACAGAAAACTGGAAGGAGCTGATCCCGAAAAATGCAACCATCGTTCTTTCTGCCAAAGATTACCATCATTATTACAAAGTTAAAATATATGAGGAAAATGGATGGAAGGTCGAGTTTTTGGACCCTCTACCCGGTATCTCGGGCACGCTATTTAAAAAGGAATGGCCAGACGGGAACTGGAGGGAATTGGTTCCGAAGGGAATCGTCAAATTCTTGGAAAGTAGAATGTGATCACGCCTCCGCCAGGACGAGCATCACCCTTATGTTGCTCTCGTACTGGAGGATCTTCTCGTTCGCGACCCATTTCATCTCCCTGTCGAGGAGTTCGGGATTCCCGTATGACCTCGTCATCCCGCCCGCTATGTCGTAGTTTTCCGGCCGTATCCTTATGAAATAATCGTATTTCGGCTTATCCTGCAGTATGGTTTCTATCGCGGGCTTGATCGTCTCGTCCAGCACCTCGACATTGGTCTTCCCCCCGCAGTTCATTCCCTGGGTCATGACGACCGAGCCGATGGTCTCCGATATGGTGGAGCAGGGGCTCCTGTATCCGGTGTCCTTCCTTAGGACGGAAAGCAGGAGGTTGTGGACGAACAGGTTTTCGTATTCGGAACTGGGGCTTTCTATGGTGTACGTGAGGAATAAAACCCCCAGGGTCATCATTATCAGGATCACGAAAACCATCAGTATCATGCTCGTCTGTCCCTTCCTATACATAATACCCCACCCTCAGCATGCCCACTTCCACCATTGACTGGCTTTTCCTGTATATGTTCACGGGAATGTCATAAGCGGTAAAGGAGCCTTCCTGCGAACAGTACTTCCATACCCCGCAGTTAGGATAGTTACCTCCATCGCACTCCACCCCAGAGAAGGGGCTGCCTACCAGCTTGACCTCGGCGAACCAGTTCCCGCCGAATACCACCTGGAGATCCTCGCAGGGCAATGCCAGCATGGCGGAAAGCTTCGAGTCCTCCAGCATGCTGCCCTCCTTGTATCCCAGCCTGTTGAGGAAGGGGGAATTGGAGAACGACTTGAGGAGGAACATGGCCTTCTGGAACCTGAGGTCGCTCTCGTCGGATCCGGCGGTCCCCACCTGGTACGTGACGAGGAGTATGACTATAAGGACTATCATTATCATGATGAAAAAGCTGAGGAGGAAATACTCCATTATGTGGGCCTGGCCTTTCCTTGTCATTCGCATCCCTCGTACCTTATTTCAGAGTACTTCCGCTCCGACTCCTCCAGCCTCTCCGCAAGCCCGGCCATCTTCCCGATGTTCCGGTGGTCCTCTTCCGAAAGCCCTGAGACGTCTTCGAGTATGGTGTTGAACTCGCCGTAAAGCATTATGCATTCGACCGATGACCTCGGAGCGAGAAGGCTGTTCTCCCGTATCCTCATTTCGGCGGCGGCGGAAAGCTGCCCGAGGAACTCCCGGTTCATGTAGTCGAATCCATCCTCCCCCCAGAACAGGAGAGAGACCAGGTCGACGGGCGTCTTGAAAAAGACCTGGCCGGCCGGATCGGATGTGTTCGGGTAAAAGAGCCCCGAGCCGTTTCCGGAAGGGATTATCAGCGGATGGTCCGTCTCCGTGAAATCCCCGGATATAACGACGGCCTTCCATTCCGGGTTAACGCCCTCGCAGAGCACCGGCCGGAACCCGGCGGTGTCCAGGTTGGACTTCATCCCCCTCTCGTATTTCATCATCTTCTCCCTTTCCCAGTTGTGGATGGGATAGTCATGAGGCGTGGAATTGCAGCCCAGGGCGAAGTAGAACTTGCTTTCGAGGTTCTCGGTAGAGGGGAGCGCCCTGACCATCCCGTATATGTATTTCCATATTTCCTCCGTGTTTTCCGTCGGGTTGAAAAGGAGGGTCGTATCGGGCAGGACCTCCACGAAATAGAACTTCCACCATCCCAGGTCGTACTCGATCCTGTGGATGCCGACGTTCTCCTCCGGGAGGATGAGCGCGGGGACCGGCCTGAAATCAAGTGTTGTGACGGTGGTGAATAGCTCCGGTGGCTCGTAAAGGAGTATCAGGTCATCCGAATTCCGGATCCGGTAGTCCTGGGAAATACCTCCCGTGTAGACGTCCTCCACCCCTTTCTTCAGGTTCATGAGCACGTCCGCCCGGGTACCCGTCTCACCGATTTCCAGGTAAGAGCCGGAGAACCTGAATATCAGGATCAGGACGAAAACGGAGAAGATTATCCCGAAGATTATCTTGAATATCTGGAATGCGCTGATCATGCTTTATTCTTGGTCGAGCATCATAAAATAGATACTTCCACGGACCTTCCCATGTTGGTCAGGAGAAGGCTGCCGCTTGCCGAAATGCAGAAGTTTTCCTCCGGAACCATGTGGTCGATCTTCTTCCCGTCCCTGTACCTTCCCTGCTCGTCGAGGATGAGGAGGTTGTACCCGTTCGTTGAAACCAGCTCCTCGTATATG
>CAZEXF010000009.1:7574-18009 GCA_964516855.1 uncultured archaeon
CCCCGTCCCAACCCCTCCCGGGATTCGGTTCTGGATTGCCGGCATCGACAAAGCATACCTTTCCGGTGCACATCCCCACGATGAAGTCGAACTTCTTGGAGGAGTCCATCGCGAGGGAGAAGACCTCGTCTATGTCCCTCCCAAGCCGGACTATCTGCTGGGCGGTGGTGGATTCCCCCTGTATGCACGTCATGTTCGAAAACTGGGCATATCCGAAGAACAGGACGAAACCCATCACTATGACCGCGAATATTATGCCGAACAGCAAGCCTATGTTCATTCTAAAACCTACCAATGTTTAGGAAAGGGGAAAATGAAGGGGTTTCCCGATCAGTTCACTGTAAGGATGATCGATTTTGCGCTGCCGCCCCAGAGCTTGCCAAGGTCCACGTCGCTGTTGCAGTCGTCATAATCCGGCGCTCCGCTCTGCTGGTTTTCACCCTCGTAGCAGCAGAAAACGCTGAACATGTATGTTCCCTTCCTCGCGTCTACCGGGACCTTTATCTCGATCCATGGGGAGTAGCTCGATCCCTGCTTTATCGGGTTCTTGTTCTTGTCGAATGTCACCCACGTCTTCATGTAATCGGAAAGGCTCGTCCCCCCTGAAACCGTGCAGGAGTCGATGTCCCCTTCCGCACAGACCTCGTTGCTTACCGTGGACGGCAGCACGTTGATGACATACCTGTGATCATATGAATCCCTTGCGTTGTTCTTGATCCCTGCAAGCAGCTTGATCCCCTTCCCTGCGGTCAGGGTGTAGGACGAGGGCCATACCGCAAAATTATCCCCCGTTTCCCCGAATATCTCCTGAATCTTTGCGGATGACTGCTGGGTAAGGTCTGTCGTCAGTCCCCCGACACTTCCCATGGTCTGCTGCAGCCAGACGATTGCCAGGCTGAGAAGGATGACGGCGAAAACGACCACCACAATGAACCCCAGGCTCAGCTGTATTGCACCTTTTTTCATAATATATAATTGGGAAGCCCCTTATATATTGCTTGCTTTTTGCCGAAAAGTATATTCTGGAGCACGGAAATCTATATATTTCCGCTCCGGCTTATTATGGATGGGTTTCGATTTCTCCCCTCCTATAGAAAAGGAGGGATTGAATGCAGGAAAAATTAGCCAAGACCGAGAACAGGCACCGGCTTCTCGTGGAGAAGGAGATGGGGGCGGTGGTCTCGATCGAGTCGGAGCTTCTCAGGGCCGCGAGGAGATTCTTCGAGCACAACGATTACACGGAAGTGGTCACACCGCACGTGACGAGGATAACCGGGTCGTGCGAGAACATAGACACGCTCTTCGGGCTGGACTACTTCGGCTCGGAGGCCTATCTGGTGCAGACGGGACAGCTTTACCTGGAGGCCCTGATACCGAGGATGGGAAACGTCTTCTGCGTGGGGCCTAGCTTCAGGGCCGAATCCTCCGTGGACGGTAGGCACCTTACAGAGTTCACCCTGATGGAGCTGGAGTTCCCCGGGGATTTCGATGATCTCCTGGAGACCATAGAAAGGCTGATCTGCCGGATGGTGCACTCGGTCGTGCAGAATAAAAGGAAGGAGCTGGGCATGCTGGGCGTTGACGCGGAAAGGCTCAAGAGGGTCCGGACGCCCTTCAGGAGGGTCAGCTACACGGAGGCCATAGACGCCCTGAAAAAGAAGGGCGTTAAAATCGAGTGGGGGGAAGATCTCCCGAGCAGGTACGAGAAGCTGCTGGTCAAGGACGGCCTTCCGACCTTCATAACCCATTTCCCGGAATCCATAAAATTCTTCAACATGAGAAGGAACACCCTGAATCCCAGGGTGGTGAATTCCGCCGACCTTATCCTCCCCTTCAGCGGGGAGGCCGTGGGGGCGGCCGAGAGGGAATTCGACCACGGGCTTCTCAAAGAGAAGCTCCTGAATTCGGAGATGTTCCGCATGCTGAAGAAAAGGGGGAAGACGGCGGAAGACTTCGGGTGGTACATGGATATCGTCAGGGAGCACGGGGTCCAGCATTCGGGATGCGGGATCGGACTCAACAGGGTGACCCAGTTCATACTGGGTTCGGACGACATCCGGATGTCCACGGCCTACCCGATGAACAGGGTTTCCCTGATGTGAATCAATGATATAAACTTCCGGGACAAAAAGGAATGATGAAACAGGGAACGCTGAAAACCGGATCGATAGACATAGTTATTGACTCCAGGGAGGATGCCGTCCTTTCCCATCTTTCCGGTCTGGAGGACTCCAACGTCATAAGGAAACAGCTGGAAGTGGGGGATTACGTATGCTCGGAGAGGGTGGGGATCGAAAGGAAGACCATACAGGATTTCCTGCAGTCGATACTGGACAGGAGGATCTTCAAGCAGCTCTGCGATCTCTCGGAAGCCTACAGGAACCCCCTCCTGATAATCGAGGGGAACCCGGATATCCTCTTCCTTGAGAGGAACATACACCCGAACACCATAAGGGGGGTCCTGGCGTCCATCGCCATAGACCACAGGATCCCGATAATCTGGACCAGGAACCCTAAAGAGACGGCAAACCAGGTCTTCTGGATAGCGAAAAGGGAGCAGAGCGGGGAGAAGAAGGCCCCGGCAATCCGCTGCCTGAAGAAGAGATCCTCCTTGACGGACATGCAGAAGTTCCTGGTGGCCGGCCTTCCCCGCATAAACAGCAAGCTGACGGAGAGGCTCCTCTCCAAGTTCAAGACACCCAAACGGGTGTTCTCGGCCAGGGAGGAGCAGCTTCTAAAGGTCGAGGGCATAGGGAAGGAAAAGGCCAGGGGAATCTGGACGCTCCTCAATTCGGAATACGGGAAACCTAAAGAAAGGCCCTGACGTACGAATAGACGCATTCCGGGAATCTCCCGCTGTACCCGCCTTCAAGTACGGTGAACACCGGCTTTCCTGTCCCCCTGATCATCATTCCGATCTTTTCGTAGGTGGAGATCTCCAGGTTCATGTCCGTTATCGGGTCGTCCCTGTATGTATCGAAACCCGCGGACACCCCGATAAGATCGGGCCCGAATTCCCTGATTATATCGATCGCCTTTTTGAGGCTCTCAAGGTATTCCTTCTCCCCCGTGCCGGGGTTCAAAGGGAAGTTATGGCAGTTTCCCTCGGAGGAGCCCCCGGTCCCGGGATAGATGCACCCGTACTGGTGGAGGGAGACGTAAACCACGTTTTCCTTTCCCGAAAGGATGTCCTGGGTCCCGTTACCGTGATGGGCATCGAAGTCCAGTATACATACCTTGCTGACCTTTTCAAGAGCCTTCAGCACGGCTATCGCGATGTTGTTGAAATAGCAGAACCCCCCGCACCGCCTTCTGGTGGCGTGGTGCCCCGGCGGCCTCATCAGGGAGAAGGCGTACGTCCCTTCCAGTGCCAGCTCCATCGCCCTGACCGCTCCCCCCGCGGAGAGCCTGGCGTATTTGAAAATGCCCGGAAGGTTCGGGGTGTCGGGATCCAATACCCGTTCCTTCTTAACGGCCTCTATCATCTCCCTGTCGTGGACCCTCTCTATGTCCTTCTCTCCGCACATTTCCGCCTCCACGAAACCGATTCCCTTGCTTTCCAGTAACCCCTTCGCCCGTTTCACCCTCTCCGGGGATTCCGGATGGCCGGGGGAGCCGTATCCGAGGCATCGCGGGGAGAAAACGATCTTCATGCGTATTCCTTTGCGGAAAGATTAAAATGTTTAAATCCGGATTCCCATTCTTTATCATGATTACCAAGAGGGACATCATCGGCTATTATTCCAGGCAGGAAATCCAGGACATTCTGGTGAAGGCCGGGGAGGGCAGGGAGGTGGCCGGTGTTTACCGGTCCGGGAACTTCTCCCAGAGGCCGGGTGTGATAATATATCCCAGGGACATACTCGCGATGGCGAAGGCCGGGGTGATAGAGTTCCACGGCTCCCTGGAACGCTGGGAACATCCCATGAGCCTCAAGCAGGACAACTACGAGAGCCTCAGGAAGGGCTGGGACCTGGTGATCGACGTAGACTGCAAGCTTTTCGGGCACGGCAAGATCACCAGCGAGGTGTTTCTCTGGGCACTCAGGAGGCACGGCCTGAAGAACGTCTCGCTGAAATTCACCGGGGGCACGGGGTTCCACATGGGAATCCCCTGGGAATCGATCCCCAAGGAGATAGACTACAGGCCGACCGTGAAGCAATACCCCTCCGTCGCCAGAACCGTGATAGGCTACCTCAAGGATTACTCGAAGGAGAGGCTGGAGGATGCCCTGCTCAGGAAATACCCGATGGAGGACCTCGCCCACCAGGCGGGGAAGTCTGTCGAGAGCATAAAGGATGGGGAAGCGCTGGACCCCTACAGGGTCGTGGAGATCGATACCGTCCTTGTTTCCCCCCGCCACCTTTTCAGGATGCCATATTCCCTCAACCGGAAAACATTCCTGGTCTCTCTTCCGGTCAAGCCCAAAGACCTGGGGGATTTCAGGAAAGAGGACGCCAGGCCGGAGAAGATAAAGGTAGGCGGGGGTTTCCTGGACGGCGGGGAGGCGGGCGAGGCAGATCTCCTGTTCTCGGAGGCGGTCGACTGGAACTCGAGGTTCAGCGAAAGAAAGGAGAAGAAAGCGCCGTCCGTGATCAGGGACACTGGAAGGATACCCGAGGATTTCTTCCCGCCCTGTATAAAGAACATAAACAAGGGCCTTCCCGACGGGAGGAAGCGCTCCCTCTTCATACTCATCAACTTCCTCAGAACCCTGAACTGGAAATGGGACCAGATAAGGAAATACGTGGAAGACTGGAACTCGAAGAACAAGCCTCCCCTGATGGAGAACTACATCAGCTCCCAGATGAGATGGCATTCCTCCAGGAAGGAGGCCATCCCTCCGCCCAACTGCGAATCCCCGGGAAGGTACATAGACATCGGCATATGCACGCCGGACGCCACCTGCGGACACGAGAAGAGGTCGATCAAGAACCCGGTCAACTATTCCAAGAAGCTCTATCTCAGGCAGAAGCCCGAGAAGCCGCAGAAGAAGCGAAAGAAGAAAGAGAAAAGGGACCCTTTCGAGTACCCCACTGCGAAGCCTTCATAGAGACCGCTGGCCCCCGGAACAATAAACATTTATATGTTTTTTATCATTATTTTGTAATAAAAGTTATCTGAGGAAGATTATGTCAAAGAAGGGGCTTTACAACACGGGAAATAATTTCCCAAGAAAAAAGGAGATGGCAGGAAGGGGAGGAGTATTGCTGACCTATGATTTCAGCGGTGGGAAAAGTCTGAATAAATATGATTCAAAAAATATCCGGGAAAATATGATAAAGTACGTAAGGAATCTGATAAAAGAATTCAATTTCCCCGGCATGACCCACTCGAATGCAGAGGTTTTGCCAGGAACTGGAAAAGCCAAAATCATACTTCGTTTCAGATCATTGATGCCCGGGGGAAATGTTCTTGAGAAACTCGACAAAGGGCTTGAAAATTGTGAATATCTAGATGATGATTTTAAGGAATATATCTGCGACCCCGGGTATACCAGCGTTTTCTCGAGCCAGAGAGGTGAACTGATCGAGATAAAACCGGAAGAGAAACCGTCAGTAGATGGACCTGAAGAATCGATTGATACTGAAAAGACAATCATACACAGACATGGTTAAACCCTTTTTAGAATTCCTTCAGGAAATTCCGAAAGGATTCTCTTATTTCTCTCGTTGACTACACCATGTGTCTCCATGTCGTCCCCCTTGAACATCACGTGAGACAATCTGGCCAATGTGTAAGTGAGCGCCAGAGAAACCTTTCTCTTGTATTTCTTCCCAAGTTCTTTTTTTCTTTTCTCGCTTATCCTCCTTTCCCACAAAAATCTGACATTCTGAGGCATTATGTTGTAAGCCAGCTGACCGAAAAGCCTGTCGTCAATGAATGCCAAGGGATCGGCTGAAAAATTCGTAAGAACTCCGCTATCGCCCAGAAATCTTTCTGCCCCCCTTAAAACATGATGATTTTGCTTCCCCAATTCAGGCTCTGCATTGTTATAGGATGTGTCCAAGACCAAGGGGGTTTCCCTGAAAATCTCATATTTCTGGGGATCCATAATTATGTATGTGACCATAATCTCCGGTTTTCTCTTCATTTCCGGGTGCATCTTTTTCAGGGTAGCCCCGTAATCATCACATATCCTTTTAATTGATTTCTTGAAATCAATATCCGTACGGTTTGCCCCGATCAATAAGTCAACGTCGTCCCATGGACCGGAATACCCCCTTGAAACGCTCCCCCTTATAGCAGAATAAAATATTTCGTTTCCCATATTATTATCTAATTCACTGAGTGCGGAAAGCCCTACACTCATCATATCCCTGTTTAGTTCGTTTCCCATGGATTTATCTGCATATTCACTACTTTTAGATTGTGAACAAATCATAAATAATACATAAAACCGGTACTTAAATGTTTTATTCCATCGCTTCCCAGTATTTTCCGTCAAGCAGGAGGTTCCACTGGGAGGTTATCCATTTCTGGATTCCCCCCATGTCCTTCTCTTTCAGGTGCCTGAACCTTGCCTGGGGGCTGAAGTATTCGCTGACGGGTTTCAGCTTGGCCGGCTTGTAGGTCAGGTTGAAATGGCCCCTGCTTATCTCGTAAAGGGGCCATGCCCCTGTCTGGACCGCGAGCTTCCCCATCTCGAACGTTTTCGACGGGTCGAACCCCCATCCGGTTGGGCAGGGAGCGAGAAGGTCGATGAAAGCCGGCTGGCTCTTCCTGTCTTTCGCCTTCCTCAGCTTGTTCATAAAGTCAAGGGGGAAGCCCACCGAGGCGGTAGCCGTGTAGGGGATCCCGTGGGAGGCCATTATCTTGACGAGTGGCTTCCTGTGCCACACGTTCCCAACCGGGGCGTGCCTGCCTACCGGCGTGGTCGTGGTTTCCGCCCCGAACGGGGAGGAGGAGGCATGCTGCATACCCGTGTTCCCGAAAGCCTGGTTGTTGTAGCAGATGTAGATGAACTTGTCGCCCCTTGTCATGGCCCCTGAAAGTGACTGGAAGCCTATGTCGTAGGTGGCTCCATCCCCGGCGAAAACGACCACCGTTACCTTCTTGTCCTTCTTCAGCTGTTTGAGCGCGGCGTAAATTCCGGTGGCGGTGGCTCCGGCGTTTTCTATCGCGTCGTGTATCCAGGGGACCTTCGTGGGCATGAAGGGATAGGTAACGTAAAGGGTCATGCACCCGGAACTGTTGACGATGATAGTGTCCTTGCCGAGCGCCTTCAGGGCCAGCTTCAGCCCGAGGGCCGCCGGGCATCCCCCGCAGAGAGGGCCCCCTCCGACAGTGAGACCCTCGTCCGGTACGTCCTTGAAGGTCTTGATCTGACTGGCACCCCTTTTCATAAGAATAATTGGTCGTATCCGCTTAAATTAATGATTCGGGATCACCTTTTCTCCGGGAAAAGTCCCAGAATGCCTTCCTCGTTCGCCCTGCAGATTCCCCTCTCGGTGATCAGCCCGGTAACGTGCCTGGAGGGGGTCACGTCGAATCCGAAATTGGCAGCCCCGCTCCCTTCAGGGGTCAGAAGCACCCTCTTTATCTCTCCCCCGTGCAGCCCTTGTATGAAACGGACCTCGTCCCCTTCCCTTTCCTCGATGGGTATCTCCTTCAGGCCGTCACTCTTGTCCCAGTCGATCGAGGAGGAAGGCAGTGCCACGAAGAAGGGAACGTTGTTCTCGGTGGCTGCAAGGGCCTTGAGGTATGTCCCTATCTTGTTCGCCACGTCCCCGGTCCTGGTGGTCCGGTCGCTCCCCACTATGACCATGTCGACCTTTCCGTGCTGCATCAGGTGCCCCCCGGCATTGTCGGCGATGACGGTATGGGATATCCCGTGCTGCCCGAGTTCCCAGGCGGTGAGGCGCGCCCCCTGGTTTCTCGGGCGGGTCTCGTCGACCCAGACATGGATATTCAGTCCTTTTTGATGGGCCTCGTACATCGGAGCGGTCGCTGATCCGTAATCCACAAAGGCGAGCCACCCGGCATTGCAGTGGGTAAGTATGTTGACGGTCTCCCCGTTCTTCCTCCGGGAGACCTCCTCTATCAGCTTGACCCCGTGCTCCCCTATCCTCCGGCAGTTCTCGGCGTCCTCGTCCGCGATCTCCCGGGCAGTCCTTTTCGCAATTTCAATCTTTTCCTCGATCGAATTTCCATTTTTCATCCTGTCCAGCTGCCTTTTGCATGCCCAGGCCAGGTTGACGGCGGTCGGCCTGGTCGCCTTCAGGCTTTCGGAAGCCTTCTTGATAAAATCATCGAAACCCTCCTCGGGGGCTTCCAGCGAGGCGAGATACATGCCGAAACCGGCGGCCGCCCCGATCAGCCCCGCCCCCCTGACATGCATTTCTTTTATCGCCATGGCTACGTCTTCCACCGTTCTGAGTTCCTCGGTGACGAACCTGTGGGGAAGCCATCTCTGGTCGATTATCCGGACCGTCCGGTCGTCCCCCTCCTTCAGCCAGATCGTCCGGTAATGCCTCCCGTTGACGAGCATGTTTAGAATTTGAGGGATATTCTTAAATAGGGTTCACCCCATCAGCAGGATGTAAACGAACAGGACTATTACCGCGAAAACGGTCGGGATCAGCCCCGCCCTGAACATCTCCTTCGTCTTTATCTTTCCCACCCCGTGAACGATCGCGTTGGGGGCCGTTCCGGGAGGCATCAGGAAGGTCATGGACACCCCGAGAATGACCGGGACGATCAGCATGGCCTCCGGTATTCCCAGGGTCGAGGAAAGGCCCATCAGGACGGGGACCATCATGGCGGCGGTCGCCGTGTTCTGTATGAACTGGGTGATCACAAGGGAAAGGATGACGAAGGAGAATGCTATGAGGACCGGGCTGGTGAAACCCGTGAAGGCGAGGTAGTTCTCCGCGATCCACTGGGCCGCCCCGGTCACCTCGAGTGCCTTGCCGAGGGACACCGCCCCTGCTATCAGCATGATGGTACCCCAGTGCGTCCTCCGCTCGAAATACCTCCAGTCGTAGACGAAGACGAACATGAGCAGCCCCCCGATAAGCCCGACGATGATGGCGTGGAGGTTGTGGACGGGGGTGGTTATCCAGAGGATGAGGGTGATCAGTATGACGGCAGCGGCCCTCTTCTCCTTCCCGGTCACCGGCCCGAGGTCTTTCAGGAGATGCTTCCTGATCTCATGGTCGCTCGGTTTGAAGTAGATGAGGAAGGAGACGTAAAGAAGGACTATCATCACCAGGGCGAAGGGGAAGGCGGCAACCATCCATTCGTAGAATCCCCATCCGATGGCCTCGGCCCCCAGTATGTTGGGAGGGGTCCCTATCAGCAGGCCCGCCCCCCCTATGTTCGCCGCGTAGGCTATCCCGAGGAGGAGGGCCTCCCTGTTCATCCGTACCTGATACATGACGTGCATGGCGATCGGGACCATCAGGAGGACGGAGGTGGTGTTGGAGATTATCATGGAAAGGAAGGCCGTCATGATCATCATCCCGAACAGTACCTTCCTCTCGGAATGGCTCCTCCTCAGGATCGCGAAGGCTATCCTCTTGTCAAGGCCTGACTTGGTCAGGCCGGCGGCCAGGAAGAAGCCCACGATGATGAGGAACACCACCGTGCTTCCGAACCCGTAGAGGGACTGGGGAAGGGTAACCGCCCCGGATCCCGCCAGCAGGAGGACGGCTATGAAGGATGTGACGGGAAGGGGAAGCATCTCGGTGGCCCAGAGGTATATCGTCACGAGGAAAATCATCAGGGCGGTGAACCCGCCGAATCCCAGCCCCTGCGGAAATAGGCCGTTAGAAAGCACGAAAAGGTAAACCACGAGCAACAGGATTACCGGCAAGAGCCTGAAAGACAGGGACCCCTTTTTCATAATTAATTTTGATTCTTCCCACTAATTAATCCCAGCAAAGGAGCCAGAAAGGGCACTTTCCGAGGGTGTTATTGTTCGCTGCGACGCAGCAGTTCCTGCAGACCGGAGCCTTGGCCCTGAAGCAATAAACCTTGCCCAAGTATGTCTTCCCGCACTTCGAGCATTTCTCTTTGGAAACGTCCACAGGAACAACCCCCATTTCCCAAGAGAATTAGTAAGGTCCAGCCCGTATAAATATGCTTATTATGAAAAATCTGATAGAAGAATGCGTATTAAAAATTATCTGACAAATTTTATTCATGATTGGTGATCCGGACAATTCGATCGTGCCCACATTCTATGTCAAGGGAAAGGCGGATGAAGTAATGGATAAGCTAAAAACCTATTTAAAAGTTGTCTTTCCGGGTGATTACTGGTTTCCGGATTTTCCCCAGAGGGATTCAGATATCAGTAAACATCCGGATGTGATTTCGGTTCAGAACATACATTTAATAAATAAAACCAGCCACAAGGCGGAGCAGATTGCGGCGTCAGTTTTATGGGGTTCGAACTCAATTGTACAGCTCGTGGAATACAGATCGAGGCCGG
>CAZEXF010000010.1:0-16616 GCA_964516855.1 uncultured archaeon
CATCTCGGTGAATTTATACCTGCCGGAATTGACACCGTCCTCGGAAAGGTCCACGTACTTGCCGTGTTTTCTGAGAAAATGCATCCCGGTTTTACTGATCAGGTAGCCTTTGACAGATAACAGGGATAACATCTTACGGCCAAACGGCTTGGATTCGTAACTTCTTGATCCCTCCGGCGATTTTTCACTCGTTTCTCCCTTTTTCCTGATACTTTCGAAATACGTCTCGCTCTTTTCTGACATCTTCCTGAACGTTTTACTGTATTCCTCGGATCCCGGCTCGACCAGAATGGTCCCGTCACGGGAGGGAGATACCTTCATGATACCGGGAGAATCCTCTCCCTTGCCGGAGACGTCGACGCAGTACCCGCCTCCCTCGAAACGCATCTTTACGTCGACATCTTTCTTCGAGAGCCCCTCATGTTCGCTGCAGAACGCATCGATGAAGGATCCGATCAGTTTCGGAAGCCTGAGTCTCATTCTCTTGATTGAAGAATAGGCCGGGGTGATCTTAAGGTTCGAATCCCCCGTGCCCACGGACGTCATCTCGTAAAGGGGAGTGAAAAATTTGGAGGGATTTCTAACGTATTTCCTGACCTTCTTCTCTGCCTCCCTGAGGTTGTTCTCCGTGAAACTCGCACTCATGGGCGAATCTTCATGGATGTGCATTCATCCCCCCTCCTTATACCCGGACATCTGTTCACGGATGTCGTTCCCGAAATTATCCGTGAGCTTCCTGAATCTGATCCAGCCGGCGTATATGCAGTGGATGCCGTCCCCTTTCGATTCGATACGCATATCGAAACCGTATTTAGGATGCCTTATCACGGCAGCGCTCAGCCTCTCTTCCGGGACCAGCTCCCCCTCCGGGAACTCCTCCATTTCCTCGGCATACCTGATCAGTTCCCCGGCAACCTGAAAGGGCCTTTTGCCCCTCCAGTAGACGCAGAGGAGGACGTCTTTCCCGCACTCGACATTGCCGCCGTGAACCTCCATGCCGGGGTCCTTTCTGAACCGGAGGCCGTCGATAAATTTTTGGTAAACATCAGACAGTTCCATAACTACATTTTGGTGAATAATTTTAAAAACGGAGAAATAAAGTCACGTTTTTGCCAACCTTAATAAGTTTGCCTTTATATTAATAATAAACAGAGCCGCATGGACGAAAAAAAGATCATGGATTTTCTGGTTTCTGATTACAGCTGGGAGCAGATAATATACGAGATAGTGGCCTGGTCCGGCATGAATCCCTGGGACCTGGACATCTCCAAGCTTTCCGGGGATTTCATATTGTACGTACGGAAGATGGAGGAGCTCGACTTCCGGGTCCCCGCCAAGTTCATAATAGTGGCCTCCGTGCTCCTGAAGATGAAGTCGGACTACATACGCGCCTTCAAGGAGCAGGTGACGGGGCAGGAGGAGCAGATGATCCAGGAGGAGCTCATGGAGGCCGGGGAGGACCAGGGATCGTTCGAGATCGACCCCCTCAGCATCCCTCCCAGGAGGCACCCGGTAAGGAGGGTGGTGGTTTCCGAACTGGTGGATGCCCTGAAGAAGGTGCTCAGGGCGAACAGGAGGAAGAGGATCAGGAACAAGAGGCTGAGGGAAAAGATAGTGATCTCCCACGACAACATAAACGAGAGGATCAGGGCCCTCTACGGGAGGATAAACACCGTGCTCGCAAGGATAAAGAAGGACGAGGTGGAGTTCAGCAGGCTCATAAAAAAATGGGAAAGGGAAGAGATCATAGGGAACTTCGTCCCCCTGGTGCACCTGGACAACCAGGGAAAGGTGTCGGCGAGGCAGGAAAAGGTGTTCGAGGAGATATGGGTCAGCAAGGGGAGAAAATGAGGTTAATCCTTTCCGCTTTAATATTTTTGTTGTTGTCCTCCCAGCCGGTCCTCGCTCTCACGGTAGTCGAGGAGAAGGTGCTGGAGGACCCTGCGGGGGTGAGCGAGCTGACCGTGGACATCCACATATACGGGACGGTCAACGTGGACGGGAACCCCACATGGATCGGGATGAACCTGACCATACCCCAGGAGGACGGATACCAGGACGTTTCCATGGACATCGACAGGGTTACCAACGAGTACGGGACAGTGTTCGGCGCGGTGGAAAGGGATGACCCCGGGAATTCGTACTCGTATTCCTTCAGCGCCCGGGTGAAATCCAGGGCGATCAGCAAGACCTCCCTCCCGAAAACATATTCCATCCCGGATGACGTCAAGGCGTACATGGAGCCTTCGGAGAACGTCCAGAGCGACGACCCCCGCATCAAAGAGCTTGCCGAATCCATCGTCAGGGACGCCACCGACGATTTCGACAGGATCAGCAGGCTGGCCGTGTGGGTAAGCGATTACCTCACGTACGATCTCGACTATTCCGACCAGAACTATGACGCCCTCTGGGTGCTGGATTCGAAGAGGGGCGTGTGCGCGGAGTACACCACGCTTTACATGGCCCTCGCCCGTTCCGTGGGCATACCCACCAGGTTCGTGTCCGCCTGGGCGTACGGCAAGTACGGGTGGGAGAGGCACGCATATGCCGAATCCTACATAGGGAAATGGGTCCCCGTGGACGTCCTCTGGATGGAGATCGGGTACATCGACGCGACCCACATCAGGTTCGGCTATTATCACGACAACAGGATCAAGAATTCCGTCAACTTCAGGGGATTCGGGATCAACGACATAACATGGTCCCTGGACGAGACGTCCCTTTCCATATCGGACTACAGTATGAGGGAGAAGAGGGAGGACTACGAGCTCGTGCGGAGCTCGGAGAGGTTCAGGCCCGGGGACGAGGGCCTCGTGGTGCTCAAGTTCACCCCCTCGGACTACAGGGTGGCGAGGATAGACCTCGAGCCCTGCACGGGAAACTTCGACATCCTCGACATAGGGGAAACCAGTAAAACCGTGACCCTCAGGCCGGGGGAGCAGCAGGTGATATACTGGAAATTCGGCATAAGGGACGACCTTCCCTCCAACTACCTATACACATGCCCCATGACCCTAAATTCCAGGTCTCTGGCCCTCAGGAGCATAAACCTGGAGATAGACCCCTCCCTGGGCGAAAGGGCCGCGAAGCGCCTGAACGCCAACCTCAAGTCAGGGACCATAAAGCTGGGCCAGGACCAGACCGCCTACGTGAGCGCGATCGCGGGCGGTCTGACCACCATCGGGGTCGTCTCGGAAAAGGACATAAGGACATGGGACATCACCAGGAGCCGGGACCTTTCATACACCTTCTTCCCCGAATCACTGGGGGAGCAGGAGGTGATCGTGTTCTCCTCGGAGGGGGAGGTCATCAGCCTCCCTTACAGCGTCAGGTCCGACCTGCTGGTACAGATAACGGATTTCGAGGTGCCCAGGTACCTGAAGCTGGGGGACACGGGAGAGATATCGGCCCTGATCAGCAATTCGGGCCTTTCCCAGAAGAGCCTGAGCGTGAGCCTGAACGTCAGCGGCGAGGAGGAGATCGAGCACATAACGCTAGGAGACTCCCACAGGATTTCCAGGGAAATCTCGTTCGGTTCCCCGGGACAGAAGGGGGTCACGCTGTCCGTGAAGAACGGCGACATCGACCTTCTGGAGACCGCCTACGTGAACGTGTTCAGGGAGCCGGAGTTGGTGTATGACGTGAAATACAGCTCGGAAACGGGCACCGGGACGCTCATCCTCGAGGTCAGGAATTCCGACATCAGGAACGTGTCCGTCACGGTGGGGGATCACGAAAAGGGCTACGCGGAAATGTCCGGGAGGAACGAGATAGAGTTCGAGATCGGGAAGGGGGAATGCGGCGTCGAGATCGGTTACAGCGACCTCGCGGGAAACGACTACCTGGCAAAGGAGACCGTCGTGTTCAGGGATCCGGACATCTTCGAGACGATCTTCCGCGCCATAAGCGGCTTCATAGAATCGATAATGGGAATGTTCGGGGCCTGAATCTCTATAAAGAATCCCTGATACTCATATGTTCTACAAAGCTTCTCAGCCCCACAGGCACCCAGTAGGATGAGGAATTTAGGTCTGTCCCGATGTTGATCGGGGTTCCGAAATCCTCCTTCCTCAGGTCGTACGTTTTAAGGCCGAGAATCGAATCCGCCCTGTATTTCTTGTCCCCGGTGCCCGCAATAACATCGAATGCATTCTCTGGCTTTACCATGAAAAGAAGCTTGCTCTCCCACCTGTGGGGAGCCTTTTCCTTTATTCTCTCCGCGACGTCCTCGGATGAAAGATCCGTCCATGTCGAGGTAATTATCTCCGCCTTCTCCGTACCGGGTATCCGGGTTCCGGAAGAGAACGCATACCCATTAAACCTGATAATATCGACATCTTTGATCTCCAATCCAGTCTCTTTATTCAATTGCTCTCCAACAAGATCATTCAGAGGAATTAAGCTCGGTCTTTCCGGATTGTGATGTCCGGCCGCCACCATGTGGAACATCCCGGAATACTCGGCAGTCGGTCCCCTGTTCACGAACAGTATCCCGTCTTTGCACTCGAGGCACGTGTTGATGGCCGGAACGTTCTGGAAGAATCCCCTCTTGTTGCCGAGAACCTCGGTTCCTTTCTTGATCAGAAGTTGCTTGTATTCATTATCCTTTGATGCCTCAACCAGTGTGGCGAACATAAGTCCGTAATTGCCATAAGACACGCCCATGAACTCTTCACCTACATCAATGAGATTATACTGGACTCCCGGACCGAATCTCTGTTTTTTGGAATGCTTTTTGATGCATATGTCCGTAAATCTCTTGAGAATCTCTCCAACCGTTTCCTTGGCATTCTTCTGGATGCCGAATTTTTCATAATCCCTGACAGAAGGGGAATGTTGCTTATTTTCAAGGCATTTCCTCTGCTCTTCTTTCAGCTGATCATTGAGTTGTTCCGCCGCCTTGAGGTCATTTGCGGCCTCTGGGAACAACTCAATGTCAACGCCACCAGTGCCTGTAAAGTAAATTCCCCGGCAGGTGCGGCCAATCGGATTGACCAGGGTTGTGTCCGCGTCCTTTTTAGATCCACTTAAATCGTCAACATAGGCTGTTGAAAACTTTTCTCTCATAGGCTATCTAAATAATTACTTAACAGTAGTATTTAAATGTTTTTTGTAAGAACGGATGTACCGGCCGGTTCAAATCAGCCACCGATCCTCCCATTTTAAGGGCCGGAATCTTTATATATAAGTCCTGCTAATATTTTTAATATATAAATTTTGGCAGGGTTAAAATGTATGCAGAAAGGTTCCTCGAAAATGAGATCGGGAAATATATGAAGGCCAGGGAGATAATCGCAGTGGTGGGACCAAGGCAGAGCGGAAAAACCACGCTTCTGAAGCACCTGTTCGCTGGCCTGAAGAACGCGAAATTCCTGGATTTCGAGGACAGAGAAACCCTGCGGATGTTCAACGATGACCTCAAGTCGTTCATAGATCTTTACGTCAAGAATCACGACTATCTCTTTATCGACGAATTCCAGTACGCAAAGGAAGGCGGGAAGCAGCTGAAGTATTTGTATGACAACTATAAGACAAAAATCATCATTTCAGGGTCTTCTGTAAGCGAGCTTTCTATACACAGCATGAAATACCTGGTAGGGAGAATCTTCGTTTTCAATCTCCTCCCGTTCTCGTTTGAAGAGTACCTGAACCACAAAGATCGTGAAATATACAGGGGCATTTACCTTAAAAGGAAGCTGACCGCTCCAGTAATAGAAAGGATAATACCGCATTTCAACGAGTTCTGCATTTTCGGTGGATATCCCAGAGTGGTCCTGAGCAAGGACAGGGAAGAGAAGGAAACCGTTCTGAGGAACATATACAACACCTACTTCCTTAAAGAGGTCAAAGAGATACTGAACCTGCCGGAAGACCACAAGCTAGGGAAACTGATAAGCGCCTTTGCGCTACAGGTCGGGAACATAATAAACTACAACGAAATATCGAACATAACAGGCTTCGGATACAAGGATCTCCTCAAGTACATAAACGTTCTCGAGAAGACATTCATCTGCACGAGAAGCCGGCCTTTCCGGAAAAACAAAAGAACGGAACTTGTAAAGGCTCCGAAAATATTCTTTTTTGACAACGGTTTCAGAAACATGGTAATAAAGAATTTCCAGACTGCAGACAACAGGCCGGACAAGGGGCAGATCTATGAGAATTTCGTCGCTTCAGAGTTGCTGAAAAGGGGACTGGAGGTCAAATACTGGAGGACCAAATCAAAGGCCGAAGTGGATTTCGTGGTCGAGAAAGAAGGGAAGGTCATTCCCATAGAGGTGAAGTCGGGATTGAAAAAACCGGCGATGACGAGATCGTTCAGCAGTTTCATTGAAAAATACAAGCCCCGGAATGGACTGATACTCTCGGAAAGGATTTGTAATGAAAGGGGAGAAACGGCATTCAGGCCCATATTTTCTTTAGGGAAGGAAATATGATGGACCGGTCGGGATTTGAACCCGAGGCCTCCACCATGCCTTCACCGCGCTCCATGAAAAATCATGGCGCACTAAGGTGGCGATCTACCGTTAACCCATCCCCCTTTTTGGGATCTCAAATCTTTTGCGGATGCTCCCGGAAAAGGGCTGACGTCTGATCTACCGGCCCAATTGATAATATCTTTTCCCTTCAGTTATTTAAAATTATTTAATTCCGCAAAACCATTTCTAACCATTGATAACATTCGGGGTGGTTCAGATGGTGAAGACTTATCTCAATTTTATAGGCGGGAAGTGGGTCAGGTCGGACTCGGGGAAGACTTTCGAAAACATTAATCCCGCGACCGGGGAGCTGATCGCGAAATTCCAGCTGGGAACGAGGGAGGACGTCATGAAGGCCGTGCAGGCGGCGAAGAAGGCGTTCCCCGCATGGAGGGACGTTCCAGCTCCCGGGAGGGGGGACATCCTCAGGAAGACGGCCCTTGCTATCGAAAGGAGGAAGGAAGAGCTTGCAAATCTCATGACCATGGAGAACGGGAAGGTCCTTTCCGAGACGAGGGGCGACGTCCAGGAGGCCATAGACATGTTCCACTACATGGCCGGGGAGGGCAGGAGGCTCTTCGGCGAGACTACCCCCTCGGAGATGAGGAACAAGTTCTGCATGACCGTCCGGGACCCCATAGGGGTCGTGGGGATGATCACCCCCTGGAACTTCCCGATGGCGATACCCGCCTGGAAGCTGGCTCCCGCCCTTGTATGCGGGAACACCGTGGTATTCAAGCCGGCCAGCGACACCCCTCTTTCTGTTATCAAGCTCGCAGAGATCCTGGACGAGTGCGGTCTGCCGAAGGGCGTGCTCAACGTCGTCACCGGATCGGGAAGCGTAGTCGGGCAGGAGATCGTCGAAAACAGGGACGTCCTCCACCTTTCCTTCACCGGCTCGACGGAGGTCGGGAAGAGCGTATATGTCGGAGGGGCAAAGAAGCTGAACTCGGTGGAACTGGAGATGGGAGGGAAGAACCCACAGATCGTCCTTTCGGACGCCGATATGGAGCTCGCCGCGGAGGGCGCCGTCTGGGGAGCCTTCGGGACTTCGGGCCAGCGCTGCACCGCCACCTCCCGGATAATAATCGAGAAAGGGGTCTACAACGAATTCACGAGGGTCTTCCTCGCGAAGGCGAAAGGGATAACGGTGGGAAACGGTCTTGACAAAAGCGTCAAGATGGGCCCGATAATAAACGGGAAACAGATGACCAAGATACTCGGATACATAGAAAGGGGGAAGAAGGAGGGAGCGAAGCTCCTTCTGGGAGGATCAAGAATCGGAAGCGGTGCTCACGGCAAAGGGTTCTTCATTGAACCGACCGTCTTCGGGAACGTCAAACCGAACATGACGATCGCGAGGGAGGAGATATTCGGCCCCGTGGTCTGTCTGATGGAGGCTAAGGATTTCCACGATGCCGTCAAAATAGCGAACGGCGTGGATTACGGCCTCTCCTGGTCCATATACACGAGAGACGTGAACAAGGCATTCGAGGCCATGAGGCTCGCGGAATCGGGGATATTCTACGTCAACGCCCCCACCATAGGGGCGGAGGTCCACCTCCCCTTCGGGGGGATCAAGGGGACCGGGAACGGCGGAAGGGAGGCAGGGACCACGGGGATAGACGAGTTCAGCGAGATCAAGTCCGTCTTCGTTGACTTTTCCGGCGGCCTCCAGAGGGCGCAGATCGATAATAAATAATATACAATAAATTGTATTAATTAATACAATAATTTGTATGAAAACATAAAACTTTATAAACCCTGCCATTAAAAATAAACCATGAACGAGATATATGTCCCACGTCAGCAGCTGATGGAGCTTCTCGAGAAGCTGAACGAGTTTTCAGAAAAGGGTATTGAAATATTCGCAGTCGGCGGAACATCGCTCACGCTGCTCGGGTTAAAGGACTCAACGAGAGATGTGGATCTGAACATAGATTCCGGCAAGGGACACAAAGAGATCGAAGGCCTTTTCCTGCGGATGGGCTTCGAAAAAACAGGGGAAAACAAGTGGAAATCGGACATAGGATTTCATATAGACCTTTTCCAGGGCGGCTATATTTTCTGTGTTCAGCTAAACGAGGATTACAAGAAATTGTCAAAGGAGATCAGGAACTTCGGAAGAATCAGGCTGATGACGATAAGCCCGTATGACATAATAATCACCAAACTGGCAAGGGGGGACGAGAGGGATTTCGATGACATAAGGATTGTTTTCGAGAAGGAAAGGGTAGACCCCGGGAAGCTTGCGGAAAGGTACATTCAGACTATGGGGAACTCCTTTGTCAGGAATGCCAGGGACAGCATGCTCTTCCTTTTGAAAGGGAAAATGAAGGAATGGGGGATGAAAACCAGCGGGGAAGCGCTGAGGATGGTGGAAGAATGGCAGATGTGACCATGATAAAACACAAGCTGGGAAGACTCGGATACACGTTTTTCGAGATCGGGGAAAGGATACTGGTGGACAATCTGATAGTGGAGATACTGAAAAGCGGGGAAAGAAGATACATGAAAGCCATACCCTTCATCATATACCAGTCCCACACCGACCCTTCCAAAAAGCCATTTCTGGACATGAAAAAACTCAGGGAAAGGGCTGTCGAGAGCGGCCTGAAAATCGAAACGAATGCGGTGCTCTATATAACAAGGGAGATTCTCAAAACGGCAGGAGAGAGGGATGATTTAATAGCCGGCATATCCTCATACCTTGAAAAGCACTCCTCGAAAAATGAATTGAGGTATTTCGGGATGCTCTTCAAAAACGAGGCCGGCATGTCAGACATCTGGTTCGAGGAATACGCAAGGAACGGGAATATAAACTGGATAGACCTGGAAGAGTTTCTGGATGACTTCCTGATGCACAAGAGCCTCAAGGAAAACCAGGAAAGGAGGACGCTGAAAGAGAGCGTGGACGTTTCGAGTAACAGGAGCATGCTCATATACCTTTCGAGGCTCTTCAGCCCCAAACAGAGGGAGATAATCCAGAAGGTCATCGAAGAGACCCCGATCGACAAGACAGAATACGAGTATTACATAAGGGTCATAAAGAAAAGGCTCGAGGCCATGGCGGAGCTGGAAGAGCTGGCGGAAACCGTTTTAAAGAAGAGGCCGAAGAGGGCGCAGATAGACAACAAGTAATTAAAAGTTTTTTCGGCAATTAAAAACATGACAAAGGAATATTCAATTTCAGCGGATAGCCACAACGTGTTTTTTTCGGGCTTCATTGACTTGCTGAGGAAAGAGGTAATCACAAGCAATCTTGATATTGTATCTCTTGGAAGTCTTTACAAAATACAAGTAATAGATGACCAAAGCCCTGATTTTAAAAAATTCATAGAAGGCCCCGGAATTTCTTTGACATATTCCAATGATTAGAATTTCACGAGTCGAAGAAGTCATCACCGGGGAAGTCATTGTCGGGTTCAAGTCCGTATTTCTGGCATTTATCGGGATAGATTCTTTTGACCGATAACAGGGCAAATTCCCTGTTCTCCCAGTCAGAGTAATTGATCCTTAAGGTTTCCTTTATGATTTCGTGGAGCTGCTCTTCATTGAGATTGAGCTGGACGCAGAAATGGAAAAGGGTGTCGTCGGGATAGGATGCCCTGTTAACGGCCTCCGCGACCTTTCTGGTGTCCAAATCTCCCTCGGTCGAAAAGTTTTTCACCATTTCCTGTTC
Organism: uncultured archaeon; assembly: GCA_964516855.1. GTDB lineage: Archaea > Aenigmatarchaeota > Aenigmatarchaeia > QMZP01 > QMZT01 > CAZEXF01. The sequence continues at coordinate 10,162 of CAZEXF010000010.1, forward strand.
ATACCTGATGAAACCCCTGGAGTAGTTCCCACCTACCAGGGAAGATGAAGGGAGCATATCAAAAAAATTACTTTTCGCCATTTTGCTTACTTCTGTTTCAGCGTAGTTTCCTCCCGTGTCTCCTTTCATATTAACATCACTTCACAGTAAGAAATAAATAGGTTACTGTTCTCAGTGCCATCTTTCCTTCTTTATCCTTTCCTTCTTTATGCCGATCTCCTCCAGCATCTTCTCGGTGGCCTCGACCATGACAGGGGGGCCGCACAGGAAGAAGAGAGGGTCCTTCATTCCCCTGATCGAATCCTTCAGGAATTTCGGGTCTATCCTTCCCTTCCTTCCCTTCCACTTCTCCTTGCTCGTCCAGGGGCGGGTGACGGTGGGGATGAATTCGAGGTTATCGTTCTTTTCGCCGAGTTCCGTGAGCTCCTCCCTGAATATGATCCCCTCCGGGTTCCTCGCGGAGTAGATGCATTTCATCCTGACGTCCAGTTTCCCGTCCAGCACGTACCTTATCATGCCCATGAAGGGGGCTATACCCGTCCCGCCGGCTATGAAAACGACCTCGTCCGCCATCCCCTCCTCGAAATAGAACTCCCCGCAGGGTCCCTTGCCCTCTATGGTATCCCCCTTCTTCATCCTGTAGAAGGTGGGGGTGAACTCCCCCTCCGGGTACACCCTGAAGGTGATGTCCACGTAGTCCCTGTGGACCGGGGAGGAGGAGATCGAATATGAGCGGCAGACCTTCTTGCCGTTTATCATCCTGACGAGCGAGACGAACTGCCCCGCCTTGAAGTCGATCTTCCCGTTCAGGGAGAACCTGAACGTCTTGGTGTCAGGGGTCTCCTGTATGACCTCAATAATCTTCAGAACAAGGTCTTTGACCATAAGGATTATTTGTAAGGGCCCGTATATAAATTCTGCATTTCTTTCGACTAGTACGCGGGTTTGATCTTGTCGAGATATTTTTTTACGGGATCAACGAATTCGAGATAACCTTTCGACGTCTCTTCGGAAATTAAGTATTCCCTCTGGAACACGTTAATCTTTGATTCGAAGCTTCCGATCCTTTCCCTCGATATCCTGCAGAATTCCGTGAATCTTTTCCTGACCTCCTTTTTGTCTTCCTGAAGGAGTTTGATTTTTTTCTTCTTCAAAAACACCAATTTCCTTTCATAGTTCGAGACTAGCTTATCGGCCTCTTTCTCCATCTCCTTGTAAAGATTAAATGCCTGCTTGCAGGGAGAGAGGGCATTACTAATCATCGTATCGGTATCAGGGAGGGAAAAATTCGAATTTCCGGAATCCTTTTTCCTCTTTTTATTGGTTATCATCCTTAAAATTCCCCTTTTGGGTGCCTTTAAAAATCCCGTTACGGGTTCTTTATCGGTTTTTTTTTCTACCGGAATCTTTATATCGGACAGGTATTCCCCGATGCCACCTATGAGCCTGTCGAATTCCAGATAATATGAATCCATTTCTCTCTGGTATTCATCAAGATTCGCCCTTTTCATAACATCATTTAAGGGGTAAAGGTTAAATCCTTTTTTAATCCAAAAAGACAAGATTCTATCATGATCGAAGTCACCTCATCGATCCTGAAGAAGGTGTACAAGAGAAGGTCGAAGTATTCGCACAAGGGGGACTTCGGGAGGCTGCTGGTCATCGGCGGGAGCCACAGGTACACGGGGGCGCCGGCGCTTGCCGCGCTTTCATCCCTCGCTGCCCTCAGGACGGGTGTGGACATAGTGACCGTGATCGCCCCGAAGAGGGCGGCGGACATCGTGGCGGGATTCTCCCCCAACATAATAACCGAGCCGGTGGAGGGTAAGTTCTTCACGACCAAGCACGTAAAGAAGGTGCTGGACTACTCGAAGAAGTTCGACGCCATATGCATCGGCTCGGGCCTGGGGACGGAGAAGGAGACCTTCAAGTTCGTCAAGAAGCTGCTATCCAGGATAAAGAAGCCGTGCGTGGTGGACGCCGACGCCATAAAGGCGCTGAAGAAGACCACCCTCGGAAGGAATTTCGTGCTCACCCCCCATTCCTTCGAATTCTACGGGCTTACCGGGGAGAAGCCCCGGAACGACCTGACTTCCAGGATCAGGACTGTGAAAAAGGTGGCGGGCAAGATCAGGGCGACCATACTACTCAAGGGGGTCATCGACATCATATCGGACGGGAAGCAGACCGCGATAAACCGGACCGGGAACCCCTACATGACCACGGGGGGCACCGGGGACGTGCTTACCGGCATCTGCGGATCCCTCCTCGCCCAGGGAGTTGACCCTTTCCGGGCGGCATGCGCCACGGCCTTCATGACCGGAAGGGCGGGGGATATCGCAGCGTCGCAGAAAAAGCAGGGGCTTCTGGCAACGGACGTGATAGAGAAGATCCCCGACATGTTCGTTTAGATCACATTCCCAGTATGCGGAAAAACATTATCCTCTTCGTCTTCAAGGGAAGCATCGAATAAAACATCCTATCTGCTTTATATTAACAGTTCCGCAGGGTTAAATACTTATTTCCCCGAATTCTAAATATATGACATGGGAGGAAAAGATATCTCTGTAATATTATTGATAATAGGAATAATCGTGATGGTGTCGGGCTTTGCGGGATATTATCTGATGGAGCAGTTAGAGTGGTTCTTCGTCTCCTTCATAGGGATACTCATGATAATCGCCGGAATCGCCCTTCATTCGGAGGGAAAGGGGGAAGCCGAATAGGCATGTCACAGGCCCAGTTTACCTATATTCGCCATTTCCTTTCTGACGGATTCCATGTACTTTTTGAAGGTGTCCTTTTCCATTCTGATCGGGAGTATCCGCTCGATTCCGTCCTTTCCGATCACGACGGGGACCCCGATACAGACGTCCTTCACGTTACCGTAACCTTCCTCTGACCCGTTCAGAAGGGTGGATGCCGAAAACACCCTTCTCTGGTTGAGAAGTATCGAAACCACCATCTCGGCAATCGCTATCCCGGGGGCGACGTATGCCGAGGTTCCCATTAATTTAGTCACGTCTCCCCCGGCCGTCACCGTCCTCCGTATGCACTCGTCCAGGTCCTTTTTCGGGATAAGGGAAGACAGGTTTATCCCCCTTACTGAGCATGCCTCCGGCACCGGCACCATCTTGTCCCCGTGCCCTCCCAGTATCGTCACGTCTATGTCCTTCCTCGACACGTTGAGCTTCCTGGAAATGAAATCCCTGAACCTGGCGCTGTCCAGTTCCCCGGACATCCCGAACACCCTTTCCCGTTCGAATCCAGTCGCCCTGATCATTGCATAGACCATCGAGTCCAGGGGATTGGTGACGACGAGGACGACAGATTCGGGGGCATGTTTGGCTATCTTTCTTCCCACTTCCGCGATGATCCCTGAATTGACCTTCAGGAGGTCGTCCCTTGTCATGCCGGGTTTTCTCGGGATGCCCGCGGTCACTATCACCACCTCAGAGCCCGATATGTCCTCGTAATCAGATGTCCCTAACAGCATGGTATGGTAGCCGAGTATCGATCCGGCGTGGCTGGTGTCGTGAGCCCTTCCCATGGCCTTGTCCCTGACCACCTCGAGATCGAGCATCACCACGTCGGCTATGTCCCTCCTGGCTATCTCCAGCGCTGCCGAGGCGCCTACGTTTCCCGCCCCGCCTATTATGGAAACCTTGTGTCTCATGCCAATCGTATAAAATTAGGCCAGGGGTTTTAAAAGTCACTGGCACAATTCCTTTAGAATGCAGTAAAGCATAAAAAACTAACCCCGTTATAAATAATATGACTGGACCCAATAATATTGACGTGTCTTCCAACGCGAACAGTATATTCGAACAATTGAAAAATTATGCCAAAATAATTGAATACGATGCTTCGGTTTTTGATGACCCAGAATACAAAAAAACTTCAATGCAATTTATAGAAAATGTGCTGAGAAACGAACACATGAGAGGCTTCAATGAGTTCGGAAAGACCTTATCATAGCAAAACCTTGTTTATTCAAACCAAGCATTATCAGCGATAACATGGACGAATGCCGGGACATCGGACGAAAGGGGTCTGGCTCCGCCATTTTTATGATTCCGCCTTCAATTGCCATTTAAATTCCCTTCCGTCCAAATTATGTAATACCACATCCCATGTATAATTAATCAAGGTACCGGCTATGATTCCATACGAACCAATGAAGCTCCAGGAAGAGATCCTCGAGTTCTGGGTCAGCAAAAAGATCCCCCAAAGGATAGTGGATTTCAGGCCGGAAAAGAAGAAGTTCTATCTTCTGGACGGACCCCCTTACGTGAACGGGGTCCCCCACGTCGGGCACGTCAAGACCACGGCGGCGAAGGACATATGGTCCAAGTTCAAGACCATGCAGGGGTTCCAGGCGTGGTGGCAGCCCGGATTCGACTGCGGGGGGCTTCCCATAGAGAACGCGGTGGAGAAGAAGCTCAAGATCAAGTCCAAGAAGGACATAGAGAACGTGGTCGGACTCGACAGGTTCATCGGTGAGTGCAAGAAGATGGCCGAGGGGAACAAGGAGATATGGCTGGACGTGTACAGGAAGCTGGGCGCCTGGAGGGGGTGGGTTGAGCCATACATGACCTATAAGAATTACTATCTCGAGTCCGGCTGGTGGACGATCAAGAAGCTCTACGAGAAGGGCTTCTTCATCGAGGGGCACCGCCCGGGATACTGGTGCCCGCACTGCGAGACCGTCCTGACCGGATACGAGGTTACCGACTCCTACGCCGATCTCGAGGACGTCTCCATCTTCGTGAAATTCCCCCTGAAGGGGAAGAAGAACGAGTACTTCCTCGTATGGACGACCACCCCCTGGACGCTCCCGGCGAACGCCGCGATCGCGGTTCACCCGGAAGAGACCTACGTCAGGGCGGAGGTGGGAGGGGAAATCATCATCCTTGCCGAAAAGAGGCTGGAGATATTCAAGGACATGGGAATAGGTTATAACATAAAGGAAAGGCTGAAGGGCAAGAAGCTCGAGGGGGTATCGTACGAGCCGGTGCTCGACGTCCCGGTCCAGAAGACCCTCGGGAAGGAGAAGAACGCGAGGAAGGTCATAGTCTCGATACCCATCATGAAGCAGAGGGTCTCCTCCAAGGCCGCCATAAAGAGCGGGACCACCGAAAAGGACGAGTTCGGGCACATCGTCACCATGGACATGGGATCGGGCCTGGTCCACATCGCCCCCGGGCACGGGGACGTGGACAACAAGATAGGAAAGCACTACGGGATCCCCGAGCTTTCCCCGGTGGACGAGGAGGGGAAGCTGACGGAGGACACGGGGGAGTTCGGGGGCATCTACGTCAAGGACGCCGACAAGAAGATAATAGACCACCTGAAAAATTCGGGACTCCTCCTCAAGGCGGAGAAGATCACCCATTCATATCCCCTGTGCTGGAGGTGCAAGTCCCCCCTCATCTTCCGGATGAGCAAGCAGTGGTACCTCAAGGTGGACATGATAAAGGACAGGATGATCAACGAGAACAAGGTCGTCAAATGGAACCCGCCCTTCGCCAAGGAGAGGATGCACCACATGCTGGAAGACGCCCCGGACTGGGCGATAACCAGGCAGCGATACTGGGGGATACCCACCCCTGTCTGGATATGCGACAAATGCGGAACGAGGAAGGTCATAGGCTCCCTTTCGGAACTGAAAAAGCACGCGATAGAGGAGGTGGGAGAAGACCTGCACAAGAATTCAGTCGACAAGGTCCACCTGAAATGCGGATGCGGGTCGAGGATGACGAGGGTCCCGGACATAATGGACGTCTGGTTCGATTCCGGGATATCACCCTGGGCCTCCCTGGGCTATCCGGCCGAAAACAAGGAGCTCTTCGAGAGGCTCTGGCCGGTGGACATGGTTTGCGAGTCGCTCGACCAGGTCAGGGGATGGTTCTACTCGCTCCTTTTCATGGGGACCTCCGTTTTCGACATGTCGTCCTACAAGGCGGTAAGCATGACCGGGTGGACCCTGGACGAGAAGGGGGAGAAGATGAGCAAGTCCCTCGGGAACGTCGTCTACGCGGAGGACGCGCTCAGGGAGCTGGAGGCGGACACCCTGAGGTACTACTACTGCTGGAACATATCCCCCTGGGAGACCCAGAACTTCAACCTCGGCATAGCGAAGGAGCTGAGAAGGGTGCTCAGCGTGCTCTGGAATTCCGCGATCTTTGCCAGGAGCTATTCCGACCTGGGGATGGTGAACAGGAAGCTGAAATCGAACGAACTCGAGACGGAGGACAGGTGGATAATATCCAGGGTCAATTCCCTCGTGGGGAAGGTGACCAGGGACCTGGAGAATTTCCGCCTCCATTACGTCGGAAGGGATATCGGTGATTTCATACTCAACGACTTCTCCCGGTGGTACATCAAGATAATCAGGAACCGGCTTTCCCCATGGTACGTGGGGAAGGACAAGGAAGCCGCCCAGTTCACCATGA
>CAZEXF010000011.1:0-3539 GCA_964516855.1 uncultured archaeon
CATCGATTACATAAAGAAGAAGATGTCCGGGGCCACCCTCAGCAAAAAGGAGATCGACATGATCGTCAAGGATACGGTCTGCAACAACCTCTCCGACATCGAGATCACGTCCTTTGTCACGTCCCTCTACAACCACGGCATAACGATGAACGAGACCGCCTACCTGTCCATGGCGATGAAAAACACCGGCCAGACCCTGGACCTGGGAAAGAAGAAAATATTCGACAAGCACAGCATAGGAGGGGTCCCGGGCGACAAGACCTCGATACTGGTCGTGCCCATCGTGGCGGCGGCCGGGCTCACAATACCCAAAACATCCTCCAGGGCGATAACCTCCCCTGCCGGGACCGCGGACAGGTTCGAATGCATCGCACCGGTCGAGCTGGACATCGATGAAATAAAGAGGGTGGTCAAGAAGACGAACGGCTGCCTCGTGTGGGGAGGGGCCGTGGATCTCGCGCCGGCTGACGACATTTTCATAAAGATAGAATATCCCCTTTCAATCGACCCTTTCCTTCTCCCTTCGGTCATGTCCAAAAAGAAGGCGGTCGGAGCGAAATACCTGGTGATAGACATACCCACCGGAGACGAGGCGAAGGTAAACACCATGGAGGATTTCGAGAACCTTGCCGAGAAGTTCATCACGCTCGGAAGAAAGCTCAAGATGGAGGTGAATGCTGTCTCGACCTTTGCCGACCAGCCCCTCGGCCACGCCATAGGCCCCGCCCTGGAGGCGAGGGAGGCGCTCAGGACCATCATGAAGGGCGAAGGCCCTCCCGACCTTGTCGACAAGGTGACGACGATCGCGGGAACGCTGCTCTCGTTCGGCAAGTACAGGCACGGCGTGAAGACCGCCCTCAGGCTGCTCCGTTCCGGGAAGGCTTACAGGAAGCTCCGGGAGATAATAGAGGAGCAGGGGGGAGACCCCAACATAAGGCCGGAAGACATCCCGGTGGGAAAGAAAAAGGTGAAGTTCGTCTCGAAAAAGAAAGGGACGATCCAGTGGATAAGCAACAAGGACATAGACATGATAGCCAGGAGCACGGGGGCCCCGAAGCACAAGGGGTCAGGAATCGTGCTTCATAAGAAGATCGGGCAGAACGTCAAGAAGGGGGACGTCCTTTTTGAGATATATGCGATGAAGAGGAACAAGCTGAAAAAGGCCCTGGAAGTCGCGGAGAACCTTGAAATAATGAAAATCGGAAAGAGGACCAGCGTCACCCTCGAGAGGGTGCCTATGAAAAGGAAGAGGAAGGAATACTTCATACTGGAGAGATAGGATGAAAAAGATCGTGCTGATAGTCCTGGACGGGGGTGCCGACAGGGGAAAGGATACCCCTTACAGGATGGCAGAAAAGCCGAACATCCAGGACCTGGCAAAGAAAGGGGTGTGCGGGAAGATCGACATAGGCTACCGGAAATTCGTGGAGTCGGACATCGGCTTCCTGACCCTGCTCGGCTTCTTCGACAGGAAGGAATACACCGGAAGGGGATACCTGGAAGCCCTCGGGGTGAATCTCAGGCCCAAGAAGAAAGAGGTCTGCATCCGGGGGAACTTCGCCACCCTGGACGGGGACGGCAACGTCAGGGACAGGAGGGCTAACAGGGAAGAGAAGGGCCTTGACCTGGTCTGCGACCAGCTGGACGGCATGGAGATAGACGGCGTCAGGATCCACGTAAAGAAGGGATCCGGACACCGCGTAGTCATAATGCTGGAAGGGAACGTCTCGAAAGACGTGGTTCCCAACGATCCCCTGCTGGAGGGTAAGCCCCTGAGGCAGATAGCCGCATCCTCCGGGAAGGGAAAATTCACCGCCTCGGTCCTTAACAAGTTCCTTTACAGGGCCCGCAAGATAATCGAGGCCAGCGGCATAAACAAGGAGAGGAAGACCCCCGCGAACACCATCATAATAAGGAACGTCGGGATTTACGGGGAGACCGAAAGCTTTGAGGAAAGGTACGGGATGAAGGCCTGCTGCATAGCCGGCGTCCCCATCGCCAAGGGGATCGCGAGGTTCCTGGGGATGCACGTGACAGACGTCCCCGGGGCGACCGGGTTCCCCAACACGGACCTGAAGGCGAAGGCGGAAAAGACGGCCGAATCGCTGAAAAAGCATGATTTCGTATGGCTCCACATCAACGGGTGCGACATCCTGGCGCACGACGCAAAGAGGAAGGAGAAGGCCGAGTTCGTCGGGAAGGTGGACAGGGAGGTGATAGGGAGGCTCGTCAAAAAGCTGGACATGGAAAACACCGTCATCATAATCACCTCCGACCACGGGACGGACTCGGAGAAGGACTACAGGCATTACAGGCACGTCAGGGACCCCGTCCCGGTGCTCATTTCGGGAGACGGGATAAGGCCGGACGAGGTCTCGTCCTTCGACGAGTACTCCTGTGAGAAGGGATCCGTGAAGATAAAGGGGAACGGACTCCTTCCCTTCGTCCTGAAAAGGATCAGGGGAACTTAATAAAAAACAATACAAATAATATTCATGGAAACCAAAACCGAGATTTCTTCGCTCGATCTGAGATTTCTTTCCAGGGAGCTGAACGAGGAGCTCAGGGAAGGGCTGTTCCGGAAGATTTACCAGTACAGGATCGAGGACGAGAAAGGGAAAGGGACGCACGAGTTCCTTTTCGAGGTTTTCGTCCCGGGGAAGGGGGAGAGATGGCTTTACGTGGGAAAGAACAAGATCTTCATCACGACCTACCGGAAGCCTTCCCCCATGGAGCCTCCCAGCTTCTGCCTTTTCCTGAGGAAGCATCTCAACAACAAAAAGATCCTCGGTATCCGCCAGCACGATTTCGACAGGGTGGTCGAGATCAGGACCGAGAACAACCGGCTCATAATCGAGCTTTTTTCCGAGGGGAACGTGATACTCTGCGACAGCGGGAATAACATCATAATGCCGCTCTACGTCCAGAAGTGGAAGGACAGGGACGTGAAGCCGAAGATCCCTTACAGGTTCCCCCCGGCAAAGGTCAATCCCTACAGCATAAACTTCGACTACTTCGCGAACTTCATGAAAAAATACGAGAGCAGGCTCGTCGCAGTCCTGGCATCGGGCTTCGGTTTCGGCGCGGTTTACGCCAAAGAGATCTGCGTTAGGTCGGGGATCGGCGACCAGGAGGTTTCCACCGGGCTCGCCGCCGGGCAGACGGAGAAGCTTTACAAGGCGATACTCGGTCTGGACCGGGAAGAGTTCAGGCCTACCCTTTACAAGGATTTCGTGGCCCCCTTCCCCCTGCTGCTATTCAAAAGGGAAAAGACCGTCAAAGAGACGAAGCTCTTCTCGGAAGCCCTCGACGAATATTTCTCGGAGAGGGAGGCCAGGAGAGTCGAGGAGGAGAAGGAGGAGGTAGTGAAGGAAAAAACCGAAAAAATCGAGAGGGTGATCAGCCACCAGCAGCAGACCCTGGAGAGGCTCGAGGAGAAGAGGGACGACCGGAAGGAGAAGGCGGACATAATATACAAGTTCTACGGGACGATAGAAAGCGTCCTGGAGGGCATACAGAAGGCCATGAATTCCGGGCTC
>CAZEXF010000011.1:3549-16278 GCA_964516855.1 uncultured archaeon
CCACGATCAGCGCCAGCAGGATCGCGTAAGCGATGAATTCCGGGCTCCCCTGGTCCGAGATAAAGAGACGGATCGGGTCGTCCTCCAGCCCAGAGGCCGACGCCATAAAGGAGATAAGGGAGAACGAGGGGAAGGTGGTCGTAGAGGTCGGGGGAAAGGAGATAGAGCTGGATTTCAGGAAGAGCGTGGAGGAGAACGCGGCCTCCTATTACGAGGACTCGAAGCACGCCAAGAAAAAGATCTCCGGGGCCAGCGTGGCCCTTAACGACTCCATGAAGAGGCTCGAAAGGGTGCCGGAGGAGCCGGTCGAGGAAAAACCGAAGCCCGTCAAGGTGGTCAAGAAGCGGAAGAAGTGGTTCGAGAGCTTCAGGTGGTTCACCTCCTCCGACGGTTTCCTGATAGTCGGGGGGAAGGATGCCGGTTCCAACGAGAGGCTCGTTAAGAAGCACACGGAGACCGGGGACCTGGTCTTCCATTCGGACATTCAGGGTGCGCCCTTCATAGTGATAAAGTCCCAGGAGAAGGGGATAAGCGAAGACGCCAAGAAGGAGGCGGCCGAATTCGCGGCGGCCTATTCGAAGGCATGGCAGCTCGGCCTCGCAACCATCGACGTTTACGCGGTGAAGCCTGACCAGGTGTCCAAGCAGCCCCCAACCGGGGAATACCTTCCCAAGGGCTCGTTCATGATATACGGGACCAGGGAATGGTTCAGGGAAGTGGAACTCAAGCTCTCGATAGGCTTCAGTCACGACCGGGAAAACAACGGGGCGAGCGTTCTCGCGGGCCCGGTGATGCCGATAAGGAAGGAGACGGACTATTTCATCACCCTCAGGCCGGGACCGAAACCCTCCGCCGCGCTCGCCACGGAGATCAAGAACAAGATCCTGATCAAGGCGAAGCCGGAGGACAAGGAATGGATCGAAAAAATAACGAATGACGAGATCTCGAGGCTGATCCCTTCGGGCCAGGGCGAGGTCATAGAGTACGGGGTCTGACGTAACTAATTGATAAGTTACCGGAAGATTTTGTGGGTGACCTCCACGGATTTTTCCAGAGTACTGAACCTGGAATCGTATCTTTCGTTCCAGACCGTATCAGTACAGTGTATCCTCATAGGCTCTCCGGTGACAGTTATCCGTTCAGTGAGTCTGCTGAGCGCGTCCGGTGGATAGGTTTTCAGCCTGTGAAACTCGCCATGGACGGCTATCATCCTTACTATATATGCACCGGAGTCCAGAATTACGTTCTTTGCATCATTCATCGTTTCCCCGGTCATTATCCTGTCGTCTACCAGGCAAACGCTCTTTCCCTTGAAATCGATGCCGAGCCTGTTCAGGTGCTCGATGTCACCCTGCCCCTCGGCTGCAAGGTCCCTGTATTTCTGTATGGTCCCCCCGTTCAGGATTTTCTCACCGTCAATAACATCATCTGATATTAAAGGAGAACCGTCAGGTTTTACCAGATATGTGCCGGGTGCCCTTTCACCCAGCTCCCTGATATAATCCTCGAATATTTCCGCAACGTCTATATTGTATATCCTGTTTTTGTAATCTGCAACGGTTTCAATCCCATCCTTTCCGTATTTCTTTGATAATGACTGCCATCTCCCTGTTGTAAGATGCCTCTTGCCTTTCGGGCATTTCTTCACGATCCATCCGTCGTGTTTTCTGGAGTCATGCGCACAGACCGTTGCCAGTTTGTCGAAGTGCATTAGAAGTATTTTCCTTTTTGCATCAATTCCTGCCGGTTCACCCCATATGATTTCCCTTGTCTTCTTGTCCCGGTATTCTGACTTGTCCGACTTAACGAAAGGTTCGTCCGGGAAGAACCCGAAAACCTTTTCGGCTTCTATCCCCTCACTTTTATCTTTCAGTTTGTATCCCAGCAAACTCATATCGCTATGTATTTTAGGCGCATTCCAGAAGTCCCTGTTCCTTCCCCTGTAAACTACAATGACAGAATCTGATTCCCGTATTTCTTTCACCAAATTTACAGGATTGAGAAAACTCTTTTTGTTTTCAATTTTGTCAATTATTTCCACACCGTCAATTAATCTTGGGATGGATTCTCCTATCCCGGTAGACCCGCTGCTGAAGTGCCGGATCAGATATTCAGCGTAACTCACCTTCTCCCTGTATTTTTGCAGTTCATGAAAATATTTCTTGCCGTAATCATCATCATAGGATCCCAAAACGAGCGTCTTTCCGCGATTCCTTATCATCAATACACCCAGTTCTTATAGTAAAAATTGCAGATTAAATTTTTAAAGGGGCATGTTCCCAGACCGGTATGCCAAATGAATATTGAATCATTGCCTGAGAGAAGCGGAACTATAATTCATGCAAAATGTTGTAGTCGATTTCATTGAGCTTTTTCACTGTCAGGTCCGCACCTTTTTGTTCCAATTCATTCGGATCGAAATATTTGGTTTCCAGCCCGATGCAGATCATCCCTGCCCTTTTGGCGGATTCTACACCCGATGGAGAATCCTCGACAACCAAGCACTCTTCTCCATTGCGATTTTTCAGACCCTTCATCGCCGCTATGTACGGGGCGGGATCGGGTTTTCTCTTGTCAAAGGGAATGTCTTCATTGCAGACAGCGACATCGAAACGGTCTATTATACCCAGCTTGCCAAGAACGAAAGAGGTCTGTTCTCTTGAGGAATTCGTAACCAGGCCGATTTTCAGTTTCATGTCACTGCAAAGGTCAAGCAAAGGGTATAAGCCTTCGTTGGCTTTTACCTCGCTTTCCTTCAGTATGGCTGTCACCTCTTCCATCCACTTGTTTCTCAGATCCGGCAGTTTTTTCTCATTCGGGAAAACGTCGTTTTTATTGAGAAGATATTTGAAAGCCCGGGTGGGCGGAAGACCCACGTATCCGAAGTCTTCCCCTATAGTTATACCGTATTCGGATTTGATCACGTTTGAAAATCCTTTGAAATGGAGGTGTTCAATGTCAATTATCACTCCGTCCTTGTCGAATATGATGGAATATAACATTAGTTCCGATTGTTTTGAAAATTTTTATATCTATGTCAGAATATCTCCTTCAGCTTCCCCGCGATCTCAGGGATCACGGAGAACCGGGTGACCGGGGTCCTTATGGTGTCGCTGGCGAACATCTCCGCCCCGGCCTTCCTGATCATGTCGAAGCTCTCGCTGTTCACCTTCCTGTTGAAGGTGTTGATCGCGTGGAGGACGACGACGTTCGTGCTCTTCGGCGTGTCCATCCTGACCTTGTGGAGGGCCTTCACCACCGTTTCACCCGAGGAGGTTATGTCGTCGAATATGATCACGTCCTTCCCCCCGAAGTCGTAATCGAAATCATCCGCTTCCGTCTCTCCCGTCCTCTTGTCCCGCTCCTTCCCGGCAGAGATGGTCTCGGCCTCTATGGCCCCGGCGATCGCCTTGGCGCGCTCCTTTTCCGTCATGTCCGGGGAGACTATGACGGGGTTCCTGAATCCCTTGGTTTTCAGGAAAGTGACGACTGACTTCGTCCCGTCGACGTTGTACACCTTCTCGTCTACCCATCCCTCCTTACGGAAGTCATGGGAGGCCACGTTTACGAGCAGGTCGCACTTTTCCGTCAGCAAGTCCCTGACGATCCTGACGGAGACCGGCTCGCCCGAAAGGAACTCCCTGTCCTGCCGCGCATAGGGCTGGTATGGAAGCACGAGGGCGATCTTCTTCGGCTTCAGCGACCTGACGTAATCGAGGACTATAAGGGCCTCGGTGAGTATCTTGTCCGAGTTGAATCCCGGTGACTCCCCCCTTATCACCACCACGGCCTTCTCCTTCCTCACCCTTTTCGGGTCGGTTACCCTGAAGTAGGACTCGCCGTCGGGGAACCTCCTGTGCTCCAGGCGTATGAACCCGGCCTTCAGGTCGTGCGCCAGCATTTCGGAGAAATGGTCGCGTCCGAGGACAATCATAAGAATAATGTGTCCGCGAAAGAATAAAAATCTTGGATGATTCTCTTTCCTATGGAAAATGCGATTTATAGGAAGAACGCAGACTATGATTTCTTCGGATACCGGTCCGTGAAGATGAACGGGAACAAGAGGCTCACGTTCCCGAAGGCTTTCAGGGAAGATATCCTGAGGGCGGAAGGCATAGACCGGATAAGCCAGACGGGCATCCATTACATGATCGAGGAAAGGGAAATGCAGAACGGGGACAGGGTGCACGTGGCGAGGCTGATCCCGAAACGTCATTATTTGGGGGAACTTGTCGGAGACTTTTCTGTGAACACAGGGAAACTGATCATACGGGACAATCGCGTAAATGGACTGAGGTTTTTCGCCAATATACACATGGCGGAATTCGACAGAAACGGCAGGATGACCCTTTCCGAATACCCGGAAGAATACGTCCCGGGGGACGGGAGGATGCTTATGGTTGGCGCCGGCCAGGAGCTGCTTCTTTCAGGGTTCCTATGATCGCTTCCCCTTCGTCCTGTCGAGGAAATCCCCGATGACGTCTTCCAGGGTCAGGCCGCCCTTCTCCTTCAGCTCGTAGCGGACCCTCTCCACCGGCTTCTTCACCCTTATCACCCTGGAGATGTCTATGGGAGTCCCGGAGACCACGACCTCCGCGTCCGATCTGTTTATCGCCTTCTCCATCTCCTCCAGCTGCTTCCTGGAGTAGCCCATGGCAGGAAGGACCTTCCCCAGGTTCGGGAAGTTTTTGTAAACTTCCTTCAGGCCGCCGGAAACGAACGGCCTTGGATCGATTATCTCGCATCCCATGCTCTCGGCCGCGACGAACCCGGCCCCGAATCCCATGCCCCCGTGGGTCATGGTCGGCCCGTCCTCGATGACGAGCACCCTCTTCCCCTTCACCCTTTCCTTGTTTTCCATTATTATCTCGGAGTCCGCATGGATGATCTTCGCATTCGGGTTCACCTTCCTGATGTTTTCCGCGACCTTCCTGATGTCCCCCCTCTTCGCGGAATTCTCCTTGTTTATTATCACGTAGTCCGCCATCCGGGCGTTCACCTCCCCGGGATGATATTCAAGCTCGTGTCCCGGTCTAAGGGGGTCCGCGACCACTATATGGATGTCCGGGACGTAGAACGGGACCTCGTTGTTCCCGCCGTCCCATACGATCACGTCAGCCTCCTTCTCGGCCTCTTTCAGTATTTCCTCGTAATCCACACCCGAGAAGACGACGAGACCCTCGTCGATGTAGGGTTCGTACTCTTCCCTCTCCTCGATTGTGCACTTGTATCTGTCGAGGTCCTCGTACGTCCCGAAGCGCATGCAGGCCTGGGCCGAAAGGTCGCCGTAGGGCATCGGCTCCCTGATGGCAACGACCCTGAGCCCCCTCTCTTTCAGCATCCTGGTGACCTTGCGGGAGGTCTGGGACTTTCCGCAGCCCGTCCTCACCGCATCTATCGCGATCAGCGGCTTTTCCGGCCTTATCATCGTCAGCTTCGGTGGGATGAGGGAGAATCTCGCCCCGGCGGCCAGGACGGATGCCGCCAGGTTCATCACGTGATTGTACGAGATGTCAGAATAGGCGAGTACCACCTCGTCCGCCTTCTTTTTCTTTATAAGCTCTTCCAGTCTTGCCTCAGGGTATATGGTAATGCCTTTCGGATAGAGCTTTCCGGCAAGGTCCGGCGGATATCTCCGGGTCCCCTGGCCAGTGGTGCCGAGGTTCTGCCCGGCGGCCATGGTGAAACAGACGACCTCGCATTTCCCGTTGTCCCTGAAAACCCTGTTGAAGGTATGGAAATCCATCCCCAGGGCGCCCATGATTATCACCCTTTTTCCCGCCATCCTGAAGACCTCCCAAAAATCCGAATGATTGAATATTGTCGGTCCGGAATTTAAAGATGCGGTGAACCGTGGTCCGAAATATAAATAATGCCGCCAATTATTTAGATGTCCGAAACAGATCAGATCGTTTCCGAAATGGGGGAATGTCTCAGACCGGAAAACGGGAAACGGAACGATACCGAGAAAAGGGCTGAGAGGATCGGAAGATCGCTCCGGAAGATATATGAAAAGTCAAGGAACCCGAGGGGCTTCGGGAACTTCCTTTCGTACGAAAACGGAAACATCGTCTCCGTGGCCCTCGCCTTCGTCGAAAACAAAGAGAGGCAGCCCCTCAAGATCGTCATTGGCGGGAGGAACGGGGAGGTCGAGGGTTACGTCAGCGGATTTCCCGTCCCCTTTCTCGACAGGTTCTGCTTCTCCTCGGGATGCGAGATGCAGGTCTATATCATGCCAGTCTCCGGGAAAGAGAGGATCGCGGGCATGCTGGGAAAGGCGATCGGGAAATCCATAAGGATTTCCATGGAGGGGATGGAATGAACGGGACTTTCGTCAACAGCACGGAGGATTTCTACAGGAACGTCAAGGACCCGGGGATGACGGACGAGGTCACCCTTTCCCACATGCTGAGGGGGAAGAACAGCTTCCTTCGTTCGCCTTACGGCTCCGTGATCGCGGACTTCCTACTCGGGAAGGGAGTCCTGAAGGACGGATCGGAGGTCCTTGAGATAGGGCCGGGGACGGGAGAATTCGCGGAGGCGTTCGTCGGAAGGTCCCGTGTGAAAAGTTATGATTTTCTGGACATCTCCAAGAGGCTCCTGGGTTTCCTCAGGAAAAGATTCAAAGGCGGGAGGTTCGGTTTCATCGAAGGCGATGCCACCAGATTGTCCGGAGGCGGGAAGAGGTATAACACTGTTATATGCAACGAGGTGCTCGCCGACCTCCCGGCAGTGGTAAACCTCGACCCGGAAAACCCCCCTGAAGAGGGCGTGATCGCCGAATCCCTCGGAATGATAAAGAAATACAAACTACGTACTCCCGGACATCCCTTCAACTTCAATTACGGCGCGGTGAGATTTCTGGAGGGCGTCACCAGGGTCCTTGAAAAGGGAGGGACAGTCCTGATCATCGAGAACATGTCCGATCCGGGATATCCCATGTCAATCCCGGTTTTCGGGCACAGGGAATTCAACGTCCGCTTCTCCTGGCTGGAGAGGGTTTCGAGGGACCTCGGCCTCTCCGCGGAGAGGGGAAAGATGACGGAACTTCTCGGAGTGAAGGGAAAGAGATTCCTTTCCATGTTCCTCGTCCCCGAGCTGAAGGTCATCTTCGACCAGATGAACAGGCAGGGCCGTTCGAAGGGGATGATCGAGAAGGGGACACTTGCAATGACCCCCGAGGAGCTGGCCGGTTTCCTGGAATCATGCTCTTCTTTTATCGGCATCGGGAACACGGAAGAGTACCTGAAGCAGCTCTCCCGAAAGGCAAGGGACATCACCTACGTAACCGACCAGTTCGGCTACCTTCTCCTCAGGAAAGGATAACTATAAAAATCATCCCTCCCATTATAATCAGGGCTGATCTCATGGGCGTAACTTTGACGAACCTGAGGGTGATGTATCACCAGAGGAGGATACAGGACCTTTCCAACGTGATCAAGGTCCTCAAGGAGATGAAGCACCTGGAAGGCGAGCACGACGTCAAGGACGAGGACATACTCTTTTTCACCGGCAAGATGATGGCCCACCTGGAGAAGGTCAGGGAGCTCAAGGACAACTACGCGAAGAAATGAGCCTGGAACATGAAGCGATTTTATATCTATCCTTCATAATTCATTCATGTCACTGGATCTTGTGTATGAACCGAAGAAAGACAAACTGATGAAGGTGGCCTTCTTCTTCTCGGGCGGGGCGACCGGACTGAAAACCACGATGGAGGACAACCCGGACCTCTCGGATAAATACGAGATCGTCTGCGGCCTGACGGAAAAACCGGGCTGCAAGGGAGTTGGTGTAGCGAAAGATTATAAGATACCGGTTACAGCCCTTGATTACAAAAAATACGTTGACCAGTTCTCAGGAAAGGGCATGAAAAAGAAAAGAAGGGAAGCCCTCTACAAAGACGTATGCGATATAATGAAAGATGTGAAACCGGACGTCATAATGCTTTCCGGATTCATGAAGATCGTTAGTTACCCCCTCATAACCTTTTACAAGAACAGGATATTCAACGTGCACCCGGCGGACCTTTCGATACTGTCCGGCCCCCGGAACGATCGGCTTGATGCCGGCATCCTGTCCTCCTTCGATGCCTCCTGTGTCATGGAAATCAACAATCTTCAAAGAAAATACAAGGGCGAGGACACCGTGACGGACGCGATCATCAACAGAGAGGAATTCCTCAAGTCCACCGTCCATTTCGCGACCGAGAAATTCGACGAGGGCCCGATAATCGTACAGTCGCAGAAAATCGTTGTCGACAGTGAGAGGGTAAAGCGGTTTTTGAAGAAACGTGACTGGAGAGAAATAATCAATTACGGATATGAATTGCAGGAAAGAATGAAATATGAAGGCGACGGCCCCTGCATAAGGAAAGCCCTTGAGCTGGCGTCCGAAGGGAAACTGTCGATTGACAATGAAACCGTTTTCATAGAAAATGAGGAGATGCCCTACAAGGGACTCCAGCTGGGTTAACTGAAAGAAAAATAACTCAAAAGACTATTGTTTGACCGAATCGTCCAGGATTTCAATCTGGTATATCTTTGGATCATCCCATGTTTCACTCGTCCTCTGGATGCTCCACAGGTATTTCCCGTCAAACGCCAGGGCCCACGTGTCCTTTGCGGGAGGATAGATTTCTCCGGCAAGCCTTCCGTCCGCGGTGAATTTGCACAGGCCCTTTTCGCACCCGCCGCAGGTCCAGAAATACTCCCCCGTAAAGGTCAGGCACTGCATGGCCGTCGGATTCTCAAAAAATATCTCTGAAATCACGTTGCCTTCCTTGTCCATCCTGTACAGTTTCGAGCCGTCCCTGTTTTTCAGGTAAAGGTAATTTCCGTCCGAGTCCAGGGCCATCGTTCCGCCAAGCTCCTTTTCCGGGATGTCGAAAACGTCCGCAACCTCGATGAAATCTCCCCCGGATGCGTTTTCCTCCAGCCCGAACTTGAATATCTTCAGCAGGCTGAAATCGTTGACATAGAAGAATTCCCCGTCATAGGCAAGTCCCCTGGGATTCATTATTTCTTCGGTGCCGAACCTTACGACCTCCTCTGTCTCCGGATCTATCCTCATGAAATCCTGTCCTTTCCCGACCATCCCGCTTCCGATGCTGAATCTCCACAGGTAACCGTCAGCGTAAACCAGTGCCCACCCGAAACCGAGACCCTCCCCCATCCTCTTCACGGTTCTTCTCGTATCGTCGTCCGGGTAAATGTACGAATACCTGTCGCCTTCATCCCCCGGGACATAACCCAGCTCATGGTTCCTTATGTCCCGGTAACCGAATTCCGGCACCTCGATCGTCACGCTGTCGTTTTCAAAATCATTGTTCTCGATTTCCGCCGTCGAACCGTCGTAAAAAAAAACCGGCTCCTCTTCCGCCCTGCCGGTAAGGTTGACGAATTTGTTGTTTTTCACGACGATTTCGGAGTCCATCCCCGCCGTTATCACCATCTCACTGTAACCGGAAAAAAGGTTCCCTTCTATTACGGAAGAGGTCTTTTCGTGGTGTATCGCCCAGTGAAGTCCGTCCCCGTTTCTGAAGACGTTGCCCTTTATCCTGACGTTTTTATTGTACTGCTCCAGGGCAACCTCGTGATACCCGTTTTCATACAGTGTGTTATTAATAAAGACCGGGCTGGAGCGTTCGGCATAAAGCCCTTCCGCATTCGACCACCTTACAATTGAATCAGATACCGGTACGGAGGAATCGAATTGCTCTATGCCCATTTCCCCGAATTCGACTATTACATAACTGAATTCGGAATCGTTCGTGCCGGCCAGGCTGATGCCCAGCCAGTCCCCGTTCGCAGGGTCCGGGGCGTCAGAGGTGAACCATATCTGCTCTCCGGGGTTCCCGACGGCCTTCAGGGTACCCCCTTCGACCGACAAGCCGGTCTTCCTCCAGGGCTCCCTGTATCCCCTGTAATGGCCGAACCTGACGACCGTGCCCGGCTCGATTGTCAGGGTAACTCCCTCCGGCACCGTAACGGACCCGGTTACCAGGATTTCGCCCGACCAGATTTCATCTGCCCCGATCGTTCCTCCCCTGCTGGCATCTGAAACAAGAAGCGGGCCGCCCGGATGGACGCACCCGCTGACCAAAACTATCGCCATGAACAGCAAAGGCACTGGGACCAGAAAAAACGTTCTTCTCATATTTACCGTTAGTCCGGCCTGATTAAATAATTTTGCGGGCTCCCCGTGATCCCCCTCCCTGACCTATTTCCTGTTCTTTCCTGATCCCTTCCTCCTGAAAAATCCTGAGAATGGTTTTATCGCCGAAGACAAGGGGGGCTTTTTCCTGAACACGAGAAGCACTAGGATTACCAGAACGACCGCCATCGCACCGAAACCGATATAATACGGAGAGTAGTCTCCCGTTTTCCTTTCTCTGATGGAATCCAGCGCCTCCAGCGCAAGATCCATGGCTTGGTCAGAATCCCCCCTTCTTAGAGCCTCCTTCGCTTCGCCCAGCAGCCTTTTGGCCTCGGTCAGGTCGTACAGCTCCTCTGATTTGTTCTGGATCGTTTCCTCCACCTGATTTATGAACTCCGTCGTCTCGTTGTCCGGCTCCGGAGTCAAGGCAGTCTCCTCTTCCGTGACACACGTATGGTTCTGGCAGCTATGGTTCACGGGACAGTCCCCGTCCCAGCAGCAATCGTACCCGATGCACGTATGGTTTTCCGGGTAACCGCATCCGCAACTTACGTTGACGCAGGTTTCATTCTCGCATGTCTGGTAATAAGGGCAGTCCGGATCCGATTCGCATTCCGGCGGGACTGAAAACGATGAAGGAGAACCCCCGGGTGACACCCCGTTGTCAGAAGATGTATAAGCTCCTTTCACCAAGGCCACGGGAAGGTAATCCGTGTTCCCGCTGCCTAGGGAATAGGAGGAATCGCATATTCCGTCGCTGTTGGTGTCCTGGCAGCCTTCCGACGGCTGGTCATAAGCCTTCCAGCGGTTCCCGATGGACCCGTTGTCCCAGCTGAGCGAACCGTACAGGAGAAGCTTGTCCTTGCTCGTGAAGACGTTGCCGTACAGGACGATGCCTTCCACGGCATAGACCATCTGGATTTCCGGGCCGGTGAACCCGCCGAAGAAGTTCCGGGATATGGTGATGTTGCTGGAGTTGTCCGTGAATATCCCGTAGTCTCCCCCGTACAGCGAATTGTTGGTGATGTTGTTGCCCCATGTGTTTGAAACAAGCGATACCGCCCCGTTGCTGCAGTTCTCGATGTTGTTGTTGTATACCAGATTGCCGGATGAATTGTGTCCTATGGATATTCCGTTGGTGGGGTTATCCGAGATGCAGTTGTCCTCGATGACATTGCTGCTGGAATTGCTCGTGCTTATCCCCATGCCGTTGTTTCGTATCAGGTTCCCCTTGACTAGGTTGTGGTGGGAATTCGGGCTCAGTTTCATGCCCGTTACGTTGTTGCCGATTATGGTGTTGTTAATGAAGTAATTGTGATGCGCCCCGTGTTCGGCTTCCATGCCGTGATCCAAGTTGCCCACCATAGTGTTGTTGTAAAAAAGGTTGTATCTGGAGGTATTTTCTATCGCTATCAGGCCGCTCAGCCCGTTATATGTCGCGTTGTTGAAACGTATGGTGTTGTTCTGGCAGTAGTTGGCAATGTCCATTCCCTGCCCCAGGGTCATGTTGGACACGACATTGTACTCCACCAGACCGAAACTTGAATTGTAAAAGTTTATCCCCGTCATCGTGAAGTTGTAAACCCTGCAATTTCTCACGGTGACATTATCGGCGTCGTCAACAGAAATGCCCCAGTCGCTGTCACCGGTAAGGTTGAATCCCTGGCAGTCAAGCGTTATGTTATGCGCGTTTATCAAAATGCAAGGATCGCCCGAAGTCGGGTCGACGATATCCTGGGTCAGGTAATACGTTTTTCCTTCGTCGCTCAGGGTCTGGCAGGAAGAGAAGTAGTTTGGATTTTCCCCTATGCTGTAATTGGTCCAGTGGCTGACATTGAAGCGGACGGTGCCCGCGTTAAGAGAGGTGAAGTTGTGACACATGTCAGCTGGGCAGATGATACCGTTTCTGAGTATCACCGGATTGGCAAATCCCGTGGGCAATCCGTACAGGGTTATGTTTGCGGACCTGTTGAGACCCGGGCTGACCGAGGATTCGACGGTAATCAGGTTATTTTCTATCCTCATGTCAGAACTCATGTTGTTCCCGGAACCATTCACGGGCTCGAGGAACCTTACCTCTCCGTATGAATTGATGACGTGCAGCGTCCCGCCGGCTCCGGTAAAGGAATAGCTGGTAAGCCGCATGTCTTCCAGTATAGTCCCGTTTATGCCCTCCGAAGCGAAATTGATGTCATTGTATGAACTGTTCGTGCCGGTAACGGTTATGTTGGCGAGTTTGTTGTCGTGAGGATATGAACCTACCCACTCGAGCAGGTAGATCGCGTCCTTCCGGGAGCTGTTGATGGTCATGTTTGCGGCAATGTTCTGGGTTGAATCGTCCATGAAATAGAGGCCGTATTCGTTGCTGTCCAGTGTGTTGTCCGTGAAATTATTGCCGTCGCTTGACAGGACGTAGAAGGCCCTCTCGTTCGAGGTGAGCGTGTTATCGAGGAAGAGGTTGCCGTCCGAAAGATGCACGTACGCTCCGCGGGGGCAGGAGCTTATGTTGTTGTTCCTTATCGTGTTCAGGTCACCCTCGTAAAGGTAAATCCCGTAATTTACTATGTTGAA
>CAZEXF010000012.1:0-7760 GCA_964516855.1 uncultured archaeon
CCTTCTTTCGCTCATCTTTCCCGTGTGCTCGATGAGGATTATCGATTTAGACCAGTACTTTATGGAATCCCCCCCGATTATGTAATTCTCCCCGGTGTCCCTGTTCTTATACATGTGCGAGGTTATTATCACGGGGATGTTATTCTTCCTCGACATGTTGGAGAGTATCGAGAGCTGGACGGACAGCTCCTTGTTCACCTCCAGGGGCTCCTTCGAAGGGTCCGCGCATTCCAGCCTGTAAAGGGCGACGGCCGAATCGAGTATGATCATGTCGGGAACCTCTTCCCCCAGCGACCGGATCACCTTGGACTGTTCGGAAAAGGATTTCGGCTCCATGAGGATTATCCTGTTGAAAACCTCGGAGTGGTCCCCTTCCCCCCATATCTGTTTTATCCTTTCCGCCGATAACCCGCCTTCCGTGTCGATGAACAGGACCCTCCCCCCCTTCCTTATGCATTCCATGGCCGCCAGAAGGCAGATACCCGTCTTTCCCACCCCGGGAGGGCCGTAGAAGTTGGTGAGCGCTCCTTTCTCAATGCCTCCCGTGAGGGACCCCATTGGCTCCGGGAGGGATACGATATTTTCCGGCATAATGATAGAATGTGAATAAAATATAAAAAGCGGACCATTTCCGGAATGATTTTTAATTCCTGTTCCGATTCTATTTGTATGGAGAGCAGGACTGGAGACGCAGGTTTTTCCGATTTCAGCATCGAGATGGAGGATTTTTCCGTAAGGAAGACGAAGACGTTCGAGAGGCATTCCAAGGTGACCTACGGGGGCTCCATAGTGAACGGTCCCCTGATTTATGACGGGATAGCCTATTTCGGGGCATGCGACAGTAATGTTTATGCCGTTGATGCCGAGACCGGGGAGGAGATATGGAGGTTCAGGACCGGGGGGATAATATTCGAATCTAGCGCGATAATACATGAAGGCAGGCTCTATATAGGGAGCTATGACGGCCATCTCTATTCGATCTCTCTGGACGGGAAACTGGCCTGGAGGTTCAGGACCGGGGGAGAAATAGCATGCGGGGCATGCGCCGACGGCGGGCTTGTCTACTTCGGGTCCAGGGACGGCTTTGCGTACTGCCTCGAGGCCGGCTCAGGTAAGCTCGTATGGAAGTTCAAGACGGGCGGCGAGATAGATTCCACGCCTTCCGTCGAGGGGAAGAAACTCTTCGTAGCATCCTTTGACGGGTATCTCTACTGCCTCGACAAGGATACGGGAAATAATATATGGAGGTTCAGGGCGGGCGAGGAGATATACAACGCGACAAAATTTCCGGTGGAAAAGAACAGGATATACTTTTCATGCTTTGACAACTATCTCTACTGCCTGGAAACGGGAACGGGGAAGGAGCTCTGGAGGTTCAGGACGGGCAAGTACGGGAACTCCGCTTCCCCGGTGGTTCATAATGATGTCGTTTACGTTCCCACCAGGGACGGGGTGCTATATGCACTTGACATGGACGGGAAACTGATTTGGAGGTTCAGGGCGGGGGAGAACGTGGGGCCCCTGAGCGTATCTGGAGGTATGGTCTGCATCGGCTCCTGCGACAACAACTTATATGCCCTTGACATGGAGGGAAGGGAGATATGGAGGTTCAGGACGACGGACTACGTGTGGAGCGAGCCCGCCTCGTGGAAAGGCAGGGTCTACGTGGGCGCATGGGACTGCCATTTGTACTGCCTCAGCAGGGACAGGGGCAAGAAAATCTGGGCCTTCCGGACAAGCACCATGGTCAGGTCAAAAATCCCGCCCTTCAGGGAAGGGTTCGAGGCGGAGATAAAGACAAGGGACGACCGGACGGAAGAAGACGGCGTGGAGAGATACGAAATAAACCTCGCAGCCGTTTCTGACGAATACGGGACAGAAAGCGAATACGTTTTCAAATCCGAATACACGACCGAATCCGATTATAAATAAAGGCGCCGGGGCAGGGAGACCCTGCGGAGAGACCTGACAGGCAGGTCAAACAGCGGTTACAGATCCGCTGTCCGCTTTCGAACCCTGAACCCCAGAGGGGACTAGCTTTCCAGGCTAGCGCGTTAACCATTCTGCCACCCCGGCTGATATAGAATCTATCCTCTGTTATGTTTATAACTGTTTTCCCCTTGACGCACAGCTTATGCACAGGCCCGTTTTACTGTCGTAGCATCCGGAGCAGACGATTGCCCCGCACATCCTGCACGTGAATGCGGGCCTGGCCACCCTGCCGCAGATAGTGCACAATCCCGCCAGTTCCATGGCAATCTACCTCGTCGTCACGACGGAAGGGTTCCCCACGATGACGGTATGCTCCGCCTGGGCCACCTTCCTTCCCCTCGTTTCCTTCAGGACAGGGTAGGCCTTCACGGCATCCGCCGCCTCGAGCTGCTTGAGGGCGAAACCCGTCTTGAACGGGCTTATCCCCTTCCTGACCATCCATCTCTTGCAGAAGGGAAGCCCGTTGTATTCGTTCGCCGCCATCTCCATTATCCTTCTCGCCTCGGGAAGCCTTGCCGGCTTCGGTTGCATGAGAGAGAATATCTCGACGGGCTCCGAGTCCTTGACCACGCCGTTCCCTTCCGTTATGAACGGCTCGAGCGCGATGACCTCTCCTTCCCGGAGCTCGTGCGCCTCGTCGTTCTCCACGTTCGGAATCTTGGGTTCCCCGTGCACCACGTACTGGTCAAGCCCGTGCCCGGTCAGGTTGATGATGACGCCCAGGCCCGCCTCATTGACCACCTTCTGTATCTCGTTCCCGATCTCCATCACCCTTACCCCGGGCTTCACGGCACTGATTCCCGCCTCCAGGGCCCCTTTCGCGACCTCGACGAAATCGTTCTTTTGTGAGCAGTACGTGTATGCGTGATCAGAGACGTAACCTTCGATATGAACCCCGACGTCTATTTTGACCAGATCGCCCTCCCCTATGACCCTGGTGTCGTTGTGGCTGGGAGTGTAATGGGCGGTTATCTCATTGATCCCGATGTTTACAGGAAAGGCCGGGAACCCCCCGAGCTCGATTATCCTCTTCTCTATGAATTCGGCCAGCTCGAGGATCTTCATCCCCGGCTTTACCATTCTGAGGACCTCTTCCCTGACCTTCGAATTGATCTTCCCTGCCTTCTTGTAATGCTCAAGAACCTTCGGATCCATATTAGTTGTATAGAAAATGATTTAATATAAATGCCGGCACCGTTCCCGGGACAATAAAAAACGGGAGGGATCTCAGACCCCCGCTTCCTGCTTCAGTATTTCCGCCTTGTCGGTCTTCTCCCACGTGAATTCCGGCTCGTTCCTACCGAAATGCCCGAAAGCCGCCGTTTTTTTATAAATGGGTCTCCTGAGATCCAGATGGTTGATTATCCCGGATGGAGTCAGCGGGAAATGCTTCCTGATGAGCGCGGAAAGCCTCTCTTCCGGAACCTTACCCGTGCCGTAGGTCGTCACGTTGACCGAAACGGGCTCCGGATAGCCGATCGCATAGGCGAGCTGTATCTCGCATTTTTTCGCGAGCCCTGCAGCAACTACGTTTTTCGCGATGTATCTCGCCATGTAGGCCGCCGACCTGTCCACCTTGGAGGGATCCTTTCCAGAGAAACATCCGCCACCGTGCCTTCCTATTCCTCCGTAAGTGTCCACGATGATCTTCCTTCCCGTCAGTCCGGCGTCTGCATAGGGCCCTCCGCGTACAAAGGATCCGGTGGGGTTCACGTAGAACTTCGTTCCATCGTCAATCCATTCCCCGCAGACAGGTTTTATCACCTTCTCGATAATGTCGTTCTTGATGTTCTCGTATTCGATCCCGTCATCATGCTGCGAGGATACCACCACCGCGTCCATCCTGAGGGGCTTTCCTTCCTTGTCATATTCCACGGTGACCTGGCTCTTCCCGTCGGGCCTCAGGTAGGGTATCACCCTCTGTTCCCTGACGTCACGGAGCTTCTGGCACAGCCTGTGGGCCAGTATGATCGTCAGCGGCATGTATTCCGGGGTCTCGTCACAGGCGAACCCGAACATCATACCCTGGTCCCCTGCTCCCTGCTCCTTGTGGAGTCCCTTGCCGGTGGATACTCCCTGGTCGATATCCGGGGACTGCTCGGTGATCTGGGTCCATACGGTGCACGTCTCGTACTCTATCCCGTATTCCGATTTTGTATAACCTATGTCCCTGATGGTTTCCCTGACCACGAGGGGTATGTCCACGTAAGTGTTCGTGGTTATTTCCCCGAAGACCATGACCCCTCCGTTTTTCGTCCCGCACTCACAGGCGACCCTCGCGTTCGGGTCCTTCGCGTATATCGCGTCCAGTATGGCATCGCTTATCATGTCGCACATTTTATCGGGATGCCCCGCGGTGACGGACTCCGAACTCAGGAGTATCTTCTCCTTCGTTCCCTCCCTTTTTTCAACATCGTTCTCAGACAATACTGCCATAAGAATAACCTCCTTAAACCAATAGATAAAAATGGGAAAACTTATATATATAACTTTTTATATATAGCTGTATAAAATTATAACTGTGAAGAATATGATGGTAACAGGTGAAATGATCAGGAGGATGAGGACGGAGGCCGGGATTTCCCAGACCGAACTGGCGAGGCTCGCGGGAATATCCCAGGCCCACGTCGCCAAGATCGAGAACGAGAGGGTCGATCCGAGGCTTTCCACCGTGAACAAGATCCTTTTTGTGCTGAGCAAAAGCAAAAGGATAGTGCTTTGCAAAGACATAATGAACAAGCATATCGTATCAGCAAAAATCGATACTCCCATACCCAGGATCATCTCCCTGATGAAATCCTCCGGCATATCCCAGGTTCCCATAATGAGAGGGAGGGAGCAGGCGGGAAGCATAAGGGAATCCACGCTCATACACAACTCGGACAGGAACCTGAAGGTTATGAAGGCGGGGGACATGCTGGACAAGCCCTTCCCCACGGTGGACGCGGATGATCCAGTGGAGATGCTCCCGCCACTTCTCGATTTCCATTCCGCCGTCCTGGTCACCGAGAGGGGAAGGATCAGGGGGATAATAACCAAGAGCGACCTGCTTGAGCTGAAATAGCTTTTAAAACTCCTTATCTCTATATATAGCGCCAGAAAGACGAAGGTATATCCCTCGTTTTGGACTTGATCGAATGGTGTGGGAGCTTTTCTCGGAGGAGCTGCAGGAGGCGATAAAGGAGAGGGGGTTCGGCAGGCCCACCTCGGTCCAGGAGGAGGGAATCCCCCACATCATAAAGGGGGAGAACGTACTCCTGATCGCGCCCACCGGCGTGGGCAAGACGGAAAGCGTGCTTTTCCCCGTCTTTGACGAGTACGTGAAGGACAGGAAGAAGAAGGAGCTGAAGCCCATCTCGATCCTTTACATAACCCCTCTCAAGTCACTGAACCGCGATCTCCTGAAAAGGATACTCTGGTGGGCGGAGAAGCTGAATTTCGAGGTCTCCGTGAGGCACGGGGACACCAGCCAGTACGAAAGGTCCATGCAGTCGGCCAACCCCGCCGACATGTTCATAACCACCCCCGAAACCCTCCAGGCGATCCTGGTGGGGAAAAGGATGAGGGAGCATCTGAAAAACGTCAGGTGGATAGTGATCGACGAGATTCACGAGCTGGTCGGGAACAAGAGGGGGGTCCAGCTCTCGGTCGGCCTGGAGAGGCTAAAGAACCTGACCGGCCCCAGCGCAAGGCTCCAGATGGTCGGGCTCTCCGCCACGGTGGGATCGCCCGGGAAGGTCGCCGATTTCCTGACGGCGGGGAAAGGCTGCAGGATAGTGAATTCCGGGGAGAAGAAAAGGGTTTCAGTTATGGTGGAATCTCCCAGGCCGGTGAGAAAGGACGGTGAGATTTCCGAGACGGCCTTCGTGGGAAAGGAGACGGCGGCAAGGCTGAGGAGGATAAAGGAGCTTATCAGGGAGAACGACAGCGTCCTGACGTTCACGAACACGAGGCAGTTCGCCGAGGTTCTCTCCTCCAGGCTGAAAACACTCGGGGGGATCCCCATAGAGACCCACCATTCCTCCCTTTCCAAGGACGTTAGGATAGACGCGGAGGAGAGGTTCAGAAGGGAGGAGATAAAGTCGCTGGTATGCACGAGCTCGCTGGAACTGGGCATAGACATAGGCTCGATAAACCTCGTCCTGCAGTACATGTCCCCGAGGCAGGTGTCAAAGCTCCTCCAGAGGACCGGGAGGGCCGGCCACAGCATCACCGAGGAGTCCAGGGGGATCGTCATGTCCACGGACGGGGACGACCCCTTCGAATCCACCGTGATCGCTGACCTGGGGAGGAAGAAGAGGATCGAGCCCACGGAGGTATACGGCAAATCCCTGGACGTGCTGGGGCACCAGATAGTCGGGCTCGCTCTGGAGGAATACAAGATACAGGCAGAAAAAGCCTTCGGGATAATCAGGAAGGCAGCGCCTTTCAGGGATCTGACCAAGGAGGAGTTCCTCAACGTGGCGAACATACTCCAGAAGCTCGGCTATATCTGGGTGGGCTCAAAGTTCGACGAGGGAACCCCTCTGAGAAGGAGGAAGAATTCCTGGATATACTATTTCCAGAACCTTTCGACGATCCCCGACGTGAAGAGCTACAAGATAGTTGACATCGTAACAAACAAGACCGTCGGGACCCTGGATGCCGAGTTCATAGCGCTGCACGGCTCCCCGGGGACCTCTTTCATAGTCAAGGGGCAGTCATGGAGGATCATCGACGTCGGCGAGAGGGAGGTCAAGGTCGAGCCGGAATCCAACATCCAGGCCTCCATACCAGCCTGGGAGGGGGAGCTCATACCCGTTCCTTACGACGTCTCCCAGGGCGTGGGCAGGCTGAGGAGGGAGATCGCCGGTATGATCAGGAAGGGGAAGAAAAGGCCCGAAATGATAAGGAAGCTGGCCTCCGACTATCCCGTAACAAAGGACGTCGCCCTGAAGCTCGTAAGGACCGTTGAAAGGCAGGCCGGGTTCGGAACGGTCCCGGACCAAAAAACGATAGTGGCTGAATTCTGGGAGGATTTCGTCATACTTCACACCCCTTTCGGCTCCCTTGTAAACGAGACCCTCGGAAGGGTGCTCTCTTCCCTCCTCACGAACAAGATAGGCTCCGTCGGCCTCCAGACGGACCCGTACAGGATAATGATCAAG
The DNA here is from genome assembly GCA_964516855.1 of uncultured archaeon. GTDB lineage: Archaea > Aenigmatarchaeota > Aenigmatarchaeia > QMZP01 > QMZT01 > CAZEXF01. The sequence continues at coordinate 7,140 of CAZEXF010000012.1, forward strand.
CTCCCCGGATACCAGTACAGGGAGGTGATCAACACGTTCCGGACGATCAGCCCCAGGGAAATCCGCCCGGTTCTCGAGCTGTCGCTCCCGAACGAGGAGATCTTCACATGGAGGTTCATCCACGTCGCCCAGAGGATGGGTATGATAGCGAGGGGTGCGGACTACGGGAAGGCCTATTTCAGGAAGATAATAGACGTCTACTTCAAGCTACCCCCTTATTTCGAGGCCCTGAACGAGATATTCCAGGAGAAGCTGGACGTCCGGAAGGCCGAAAAGATAATGGAAAGGATCAGGTCGGGAAAGATCAGGATAAGGGAGATGAAAGGGCTTTCGCCGCTGGGCGAGCTGGGGATCTCGAGGAAATACGAGATAGTGGCCCCCAAGAGGCCCGAAAGGGAGATATTCTCCCTTTTCAGGAAGCGCCTTCTTGACACCAGGATAGGCCTCGTCTGCACCAACTGCGGGGATACGTTCTCCTCGTGCTCAGTCAGGAACGTCCCGGAGAATATCGAGTGCAGGAACTGCCATGCCCGCCTGATCGGGTACGCTCCCTACAGCTATGTCAGGGAGGCGAGCAGGCTGGTGAAGGATTCGATCAGGGGAAAGGTGCTTTCCAAGGAT
>CAZEXF010000012.1:7770-16058 GCA_964516855.1 uncultured archaeon
CAGAAACAACTGGATATGCTGAGGGATTCGTCAGGAATAATCCTCACCCAAGGGAAGGACGCGATACTCTCCCTTGCCGGGAGGGGGGTCGGAGTCAGGACCGCCGGGAGGATCCTCCGGAAGGGACTGGAGGGGGATGACCTCCTAAAGGAGATCCTCAGGGAGGAAAAGCGGTTCGCCAGGACCAAGAGGTTCTGGAAGTGAGAACTAGTCAGTATCGATATCTTCTTTTGGTTCCATATGAGGATCATATTTCATTATTTCTACTGCAGCTCTACCGTTACAATTATATTTACAGACCATTCCTTCTCCTATTTTAATCAACTTGTTATTAATACTGATATTTTTTACGAAGAATTCCTCAATCTCTTCTATTTCATTTGTCAGGGATTTTTCTTTGGATAAAAGAGAATCGTGTTTTTCCCGGTATTCTTTTCGCAGTTGATCGTATTTCTGCACGTCATCCAATGAGATCCTGTCTCCAAAAGGTTCAGACGGCTCTTTGAGTCCATTTAATATTTCCGTGATTTCAAAAAGTTCGTCCCAAATGGAAAAATATTTATTTATTTTATCCAGATATTCATCGGCAATGCTCATATCTTTCATTGTATGCAAGTTTTATATCCTATTCTTCCATCATTAGGGTGTTAAGGAGTGGAAAGGTTCGTCGATTGCACGAAAATTACGTCCAATGACGTGCTCGACAGCTATCGATTTTTGCACGGAAATCTTTATAAGCTGGAAGGGATAACGATATCTTACAATGTCCTGTCTGGAGGTGGTCGAGTGGTGTATGAACAGGGCTTGACTGATGATATCACAGTGAAACTGAGAAAGCTTGGCGAACTTGTCGGCGTACCCGTCACAGAGGGTGGAATTTCGTTTGATGATTATTCCGCCGCGACAAGAATTATGGAAGCGAAATCGGGTTTGCTGGTTAATAAGAGAACTGGTTATTATCCCGGCGACTGATCATTCTCTCCAGATAGCCTGATTCTTCAATTCTTCTTCACTCAAAGTTCTGATTTTATCCACACCGTTGGCATCAAAACCGCAATAGATGGTATCTTCCATTTTCAGTCCGAATAATGGTATTTCAGGGTTTTCAAGCGTAAGAAGACCCCTTACAGGTCCAATACTGTAAACCGGAATTATGCATTCTACATATTTTCTTACCATCTTTGTCAAATCCTGTTGATTTACTGGCATAATAAAAATTGATAATAAGTTTTTTTAAATCTTTCATTTCTTTGTCGCCTATAAGAATATCCAATAATGCCTGATTTTTGGATCGGAGAGGTTATTTCTATCTTCGTATAATTTCTTCCTTTGATCTAAATTAAGTTATTTATACTCTTTCATTTTCTTCAGGTATCTATATCGACATCGCTAATTTCAACATCTATATCCTGGATAGGTTTAGCGTATCTGTCATATTCACTGAATCTGATTTGAAGGCCACTCTTTACCGCAGTTTGTTCATTCAGATCTTTGTACATGCAAACCATGTGATCCCCGAACTTGATCCATTTGTTTTGTATTTTTATTTTTTCAAGAAATTTCTTTCTGATATCTTCCATGGTTTTTCTATTTTCACTTATTTTAGTATCGAAATTTTTAACTTTATCTTTGTAATCCTTTAACTTAGATTCATATTTTTTCATGCAATCAAAAGAAATTATGTCGCCATTTGGCATTACCGGTTCAACCAGACTTTCAATTTTTTCTTTAAATTCTTCGCACTCTCTTTCAAACTTGAGGTAGTTTTTGATATCGTTTTCATAGTCTTGTGTAATTGACATATTAACTTTTTTCTGAAAGTTTTTTATTCTTGATCCTATCCGCCCATCAGGTCCCTGACGAACTTCTTGGCATCGAATATTTCGATGTCCTCGTATTTCTGGCCGAGTCCTATATAGAGGATTGGCTTTTTCACGGCATGGCAGGCCGAGAGCATCCCCCCTCCTTTCTCGTTGACGTCCATCTTGGTGAATATCATGGCATCCACCCCCACCGCCTCGTCGAATTTCTTTGCCTGCTCGACCAGGTCGCTTCCCGTGAGGGACTCCATCACCAGGATCTTGATGTCGGGCCTGTTCACCCTCACGACCTTCTTCAGCTCGTCCATGAGGTTCCTGTTGGCGTGCGACCTTCCCGCGGTGTCCGCCAGGACGAAGTCTATGCCTCTCGATTCGGCATGCCTCACGGCATCGAATATGACGGCGGCGGAGTCGGATCCGTAATCGTGCCTGATGACCTTGAGTCCGAGTTTCCCTCCGTGGACCTCCAGCTGCTCGATGGCGGCCGACCTCCATGTGTCGCCCGCGGCCAGGACCGCCGAGAACTTCCTCTTTAGAAGGTAGCTGCCGAGCTTCGCGATTGAGGTGGTCTTCCCGGAGCCGTTGAAACCGAGGAAGACGATGCAGATTGGCTTCTTCTTTCCCGCCAGGTTTTCGATATCCATCGGTTTCAGGTCGAATATTTCAAGAAGTATCTTTTCCAGCGTGTCCCTGACCTCCCTTTCTATCCTTCCCCTTTTCAGCTGCCTGCCGACGAGATGTTCCTTCATCCTCGACCTGAGAAAATCCATGGTCTCGAGCGCGACGTTGGCTTCCATCAGTCCGAGCTCCATATCCTCGAAAAGGGAATCTATGTCCTTCTCGGTTATCTTCCTCTCCAGAACGCGTCCCGATATCCTTTCCTTCAGGCCGGCTTCCCTTTCTTCCGGAATCCCTTCCGGTTTGACTCCGGCTTTTGGAGACTCCTCAGGGATTTTCTTCTCTCTCCTGAATCTCGAAAGGATTCCCTTCCTCTCTTCCTTGGCGGCCTCCGCCTTTTCCGGGGCCTTCCCCCCGGGTTTTTCAACCCTTTCTTCCGGCTTTTCCTGGAATTTCTCCTCTTTTACGGGCTTTTCCCTGACAGTCCCCTCTTCCTTCTCAACCTTTACCGCTTTCTTTTCGACAGGCTTCTCTGTTTTCGCCTTCTTTACCGCTTTCTTCTCGATCCTGGGCTTCTCTGCCTTCTTTGGTTTTCCGGCCGGCTTCACCCCTTCCTTCTTCTCAATCCCGGGCCTCTCCGGCTCTTCCTTCTTCTTGATCTTGTCGGAAAGCCTTTCCACGGATTCCGAGAGCTTCTTTTTCAGGAAACCGAACATAATTATCTAATGGATTTTCGCTTATTTAAAAAGTAAGCAGTCAGATCATTTCTTGCCTTCCCATTCGTCCCTGCTGACGACCGGTTTGACACCTGCCCTGTATGCGGCCTTGGTGATGGAATGGGTCCCCACGGGGGAGGTCACGAAGATGATTATGATAAGGAATATCATCTTGACCGCCGTAAGGGAGGCCAGGAGATCCATAAAGGCCCCGAAAAGGATGAGGCACGTCCCCCCGACGATCACCACCGTCTGGGACTGGGAACGGGAATAGACGTCGGGGAATCTGATCATCCCCACGGAACCCAGCACCGACATGATCCCCCCGATGACCATTATCGTGAAACCTATCATGTCATTCCTCCCAGAATTTCTCCCTAAGGAGATATTTTGATATGCTGAGCGTCCCGATGAAGGAGAGCAGGGCATATACTATGGCGATGTCGACGAGCATGGGGATGCCGAAGATCAGGGAAGAGAGCACGACCAGGGCTATCACCGTCATGTTGATCGCGTCCAGGGCGATCACCCTGTCCGGCCCGGTCGGCCCCCTGACCAGCCTCACGATGGAAAGGATGACTGAAACAGCCAGTATGCAGACGACGTATTCGTACATGTTATCTCCAGACCCTCCTCAGTATAGGTTCCATCCTTCCTGCGATGTCCTTCTTGTCCTTGGGCTCGTTCAGGCAGTGGACGTAAAGCTTGTCGGGGTTCGCCTCGAGCGTGAGGGTGCCCGGCGTCATGGTGATGGAATTGGAAAGCACGGTGAGGCCCCAGTCGTGCGTGTGGAAGTGGTCCACTTCCAGGATGACGGGGCTGATCTTTCCCGTTATTATCGATTTCAGCACGGAGAGGTGGGCAACCGCCTCCAGGTAGATGAAATATGGGACGTAGACCAGGAACCAGAGGAAACCCCTGAGGTATTTCGTCTTCGGCCCCCTTAGGAAGCCGTAGCCCACTATTATGGCGACCACCGCCGAGACGGCCGTCCCTACCATGATCTCCTGGTAATCGAACCCGCTTAGCAGCAGCCAGAATATCAGCAGCATGAAGAACAGCAGCAGCGACCCCTTCATAATATATTTTAGGTTTCAATAAATAATAAGCGCTTAGTCGCCAAAGGAAAATTCATCCTTTTCACTTCTTTTTCGTTTTCTTTGCCTTCTTCTCTCCGGCCTTCCTTCCCTTCCCGGGTTCGCCCTTCTTCCCGATCCTGCTTTCGCTTATCTTCTTCCTGGTCTCATCGAAGGCCCTGGTGATCCCCTCGGGATCGACCTTTAGCTTGATGTAGCCGGAAAAGACGCTCTTGAATTTCTCGGGGGATTCCTTTTTCAAAAGGGCGGCATAGTTCTGTATGTGGGCCCCGGTGAACCTCTCCTCCTTCGGAAGGATCTCCTCCGAATGGGGAATTTTGAGCCCCCCGTCGACCGCCCCCTTCAGGGCGGAATATAACCTGTTCGCCGGGGTCGACCTGTAAAACCCGATGTCTAGTATGGCTTCCTTTATCCCGCTTTCAACGGCCCTTTTGGCGCAGAGATATCCGGTGAGGTATGCCGAAGGCAGGTTCCCCCCGGGGAATTTCCAGCCGAATCTCGGCAGTTCCTTGGAATCGGAATGAACGGAAACCCTGTCCCCCTGCCTTTCGTAATCGATTATCTGGCACGTTACGTTCTTGAGGGATTTCCTGACAACGAACCTGGACTTCCCTGACTTGAGAAGCGTGAGTCTCGACTTGTAGTTGGTTTCCCCCTTCCTCTTTCTCCTGTGAGGCAGGACGTACCTTTTATTCCTTTTCATTCTTCCTCACCTTCGCTTTCTTCCCGGTCTTTACCTTTTTCGCCTTGCCGGTTTTCACTTTGGCCGGAGTTTTCTCCGCGGTCCTGAGCAGTTCGTGATCCTTCAGGTAGTAGAGCAAATGCTTCTTGTTCCTGAAAGCGCCTCCTTTTATCATAAGATAAAGCTTTCTGTAATTGCCCTTCTTGAGCTCTTCGTTGTCCCTCAGCTGCCTCAGGAGCCTTCTCAGGGGACGGACCTTGTCCACCCAGATCTTTTTCCTTGTCTTTTTCGCGTAGTATGCCCCTTTCCTGCTCCCTGCCCCCTTCCTTCTCCCCTTCTTCTTCTGCTTCCTCTTGAAGTTGGCGTCGACCCTTGTTACGCCCTTTTTCCTGACCTTGTAAACGAGCCCTTTCTTTATCAGCTTCTTCACGTCATTCCTGGTAATGGCCTCGTCGACCTCCTTTTCGTTCCTCACTCTGACCCTGCTGACCCCGACCTTCATCACTCTTGCGGCCATCTGTTTCTGGGACCTGGTATTCATTTCATTCACTTCCGAAATCCTTAACCGTTGCCTTGAAATCGCTGTCCTTCTTTATCTTTCCCTTTTTCTTCATCAGCTCCCTCGTGAGAAGCCAGAAAATGAGCGCAATCGATTTTTTCCCGTTGTTGTTCGCCGGGATGACAACGTCTATGTCAACGCAGTCGTTGAAGGTGTCGCAGAGCGCGACCACGGGGATCCTCTTCTTTTTCGCCTCCTCGACTGCCTGCTTGTCGATCAGGGGGTCGATCACGAGAAGGACGTCCGGCTCGAAGAATTCCTTGAAGGAGGGATTCGTGAGCGTCCCCGGGGGGAACCTTCCCGCCACGGCCTTGCCTTCCAGGAGCTCGGCCATCTCCTTCACCGCCTTTCCCCCGTTGGATTTCCTTGAAACGATCATGATGTTTTCGAACTTTGAAAGGAAATTGGCGGCAACGGCGATCCTCTCGTCAACCTTCTGGACGTTGAACACTGCCAGGCCGTCGTCCCTTATCTTGTAGACGAACCTTTTCATGTATTTCGTGCACGTCTTCATCCCTATGTGGACGCCCGACGTGAGATACTCGGTCCTGTCAACGAGCATGTTCTTCTCTTCCGGATTGACGTTTTTGACTTTCATTTGACCATCGCTGTCTTGGACAATATTCCTTATATTAATTGATTAATATTTAAATATATTGATTGAAAGGAATTTCTTGAAAAATCAGTCAAACTCGAAAATAAAATCCCTGAATTGTGAGTTCAGAGCGGACCTCAAGGCTTCTTCATAATTTTTTTCAGCTTTATCGATATGTGAAACGATTATCACCTTTTTCTCAGGCTCGAATAAAGGATGTTCTTTGATATCCTGGTCATAGTCGTGACCCCTTCTGAATCGGACATCTTTTGGCGAGTTTTCGATCAGTTTCCCAAAGCCGGAACATTTGACAACGACTATCGGATTCTGGTTTTTTTCTGTCTTGTCTTTCAACCTGTAAATGCCCCTCATTATATCCTCTTTTACTTTCAATTTCAACTCAAGCAGTCCTTCAGGCGTGATATCCATGCCCTGCATGAAATACTCGGAAACCTCGTCAAACACGGTTTTACTTGAAAAGCAATAACCAGTTCTAAAGGGGCTTTTCTTTCTGATGTCTAACAATCCTACTGCGGTTTTTATCACTTTGAACTGCTCAGAGAGTTTTTCATTGTAGATTTTATTCACATAATTTCCGATTCGGTCGTAATCCATGATTGGGGTTTATTGGAAATCTTTTTATTCCTATCCATATCAAGGCAGACGGCCCATCTTTCTGCAGAGTAATGCGAATTCCGTAAAAATCTCAAGGCAAACCTGTCATGTGGGGCCCGGGCACGTCGTTCCACAGCTCTATCAGCCGGTTGTGCTTTGCCGTGTCGAATCCGAGGCATCCGATCTTTATCAGGGGGGATTTCCAGAGAAGGGAGAGGTCTGACAGCCAGTCGTCAAAGGTCTCCCTTGACCGGTGGGATGCTATCGAATGGATGCCGTTATCCCAGGCGAATTCCGCCGCCCTGAAGGTGTCGTAAAGCGTCCCGATCTGGTTGGGTTTCAGGATTATCCCGTTGGCGCAGCCCAGCTTCCGGCACTTTTTGAGCCTCTCCAGGTTCGTGCATAAGAGATCGTCGCCCACGATGAGCCTGGAGGGAAGGGCCTTCCTGAGCTCCATGAACATCCAGAAATCCTCCTCTTGGAAGGGGTCCTCCACGTAATAGATGCCGTATTTCTTTATGATATCCGCCAGAAAATCGAGATGCCGCTCCGGATTCATTCCCTTCTTGTAGTTCCTGTAGACGTATTCCTTCCCGTCCCAGAATGACGAGGCCGCGATGTCCACCCCCAGCTTCACGTCCCACTGTTCCGCGATCTCGGAGAGGAAATCCAGCGTCCGGTATTCGTCCATCTTTGACATCCAGGCATTCTCGAGATTCCTTCCGGAAAGCAGCCCTTTCCTTCCCAGCTCCTCCCCGACGTATTTCCATATCTCGTAATTGGTCCTGCTCGCTTCCAGCGGGGTTTTCGCCCTGTGGGGGATGATGAGGAACTCCTGCCAGGAGGTATCCCCACCGTGGAGCCCGCCTCCGATCACGTTGCTGACAGGGAGGGGGAACCCCATCCTCTTTTTCGGACCTTCCAGTCTCCAGAGCTCGCCTTCGGTGGCCGCCCTCGCGACCGCTATGGAGCATCCCAGGGCCAGGGAAGAGCCCAGCGTCCCGAATTTCTCCTCCCTGTCGCTCTGCTTTATTATCTTGTCGGCGGTCATCCAGTCGTTCTCGTCCAGGCCGATGAGGTTCTTCCGGAGATGGGGGAAAACCCCGACGGCCTTTTTGACGGGGACGTTCTTTGCCTCGTTCGATCCGGTGGAGGTCCCCGTGGGGACGGAGGCCGTGAAGAAGTCCCTGTGGGTCCAGATCTTGACCTTCAGGGTCAGCCCCCCGCTTGCGTCGAAATGCGGATAAACGGCGACATTCTTGATCATACTATACTAATTTTGTCCAGGTTTAATAAAAAACGAGTTTCATATCTTCGGCTTTCTTATGTCGATCGGTATCATGCCCTCGTTCCATTCCATCTTCGCTATCTCATAGGGATCGGTCATGCCCCTGGGTATCTTCACGAGAACCGGCGCTCCCTGGGCTATCTGGAGGGCCCTGGACGATATTATCCTCGCCCTCTCGTACCTCGTATACTCCCTTTCGGAATCTTCACTCATAATGATCATCCTATGTAACGGAGTTCCTCCCCCTGGCCCTTCTGCTGGGTGGACTTCGTGATATCCATCAGCGCGCGCTTCTGTA
>CAZEXF010000013.1:0-9233 GCA_964516855.1 uncultured archaeon
AGAAACGACACTTGATAATTTCTATATGGGTAATATATTGGAAACTACCTTTTTGGACCTTTGGGAAGGAAATAGATATAAAAACTTCAGGAAAGGATTCAATGGTTCACCAAAAATTATAAGTAAGAGCTAGTATGATTAATATATATGCCAAAAAAGGATTTCATCCTGTGGTTCGAGGAAATCAACAAGGATGACGTGTCTCGTGTCGGGGGCAAGAATTCCTCTTTAGGCGAGATGATAACAAAGACGAAGGTTCCCGTCCCCCCGGGATTTGCTATAACATCGAGCGCATACTGGCATTTTCTTGAAAAGAACGACCTGAAGGGCTGCATAAAGAAAAACCTCAAAGGCGTTGACCTGAAAGACATCAAAAAACTGAAAAGGGCCGGGAAAAGGATCAGGAAAGCCATCCTCCGTTCCAGATTCCCGAAGGATCTTGAAAAGGAGATACTGCAAAGCTATGACAGGCTGGCAAAGAAAACAGGGAAGAAAAAGCCGTACGTGGCGGTGAGAAGCTCTGCGACCGCGGAAGACCTTCCCGAGGCAAGCTTTGCGGGCCAGCAGGAAACGTATCTCAACGTGAAGAGGGAAAAAATAATAGATTCCGTTAAGAAGTGTTTCGCCTCTCTCTTCACCGACAGGGCAATATCATACAGGAATGACAGGAAATTCGATCATTTCTCTGTAGCGCTTTCCGTCGGGATTCAGCAGATGATAGAATCCAAATCCTCCGGTGTGATGTTCACCTTGGATCCGGACAAGGGATCAAGAAGCGTGATAGTCATCAACTCTTCATACGGGCTGGGGGAATACGTCGTCAAGGGGAAGGTGACGCCTGACGAATTCATGGTATTCAAGCCTACTCTCGGAATAATCCAGAAAAAACTGGGAAGCAAGGAGTACATGCTCGTGAAGAAATTCGGAAAGAACGTTAACAAGAAGGTCCTCAAGTTTCTGAGAGCGATGTATTCCATGGATAACGGTGAAGTTAAGAGGCTGGCCAGGTACGGGCTGGCAATCGAGAAACATTACGGGAAACCGATGGACATCGAATGGGCAAAGAACAGCAGGGATGAAATCTTCATCGTCCAGGCAAGGCCTGAAACCGTGCATTCCCAGAAGAAAGGGAACGTGATCCAGAGGTATGTCCTCAAGGAAAGGGGAAGGCTGATACTCACCGGTAATTCGGTCGGGCAGAAGATCGGAAAGGGCAGGGTAAGTGTCATCAAGAATGTCAGAAACATAGGAAAGTTCCGCAAGGGGGAGGTACTTGTAACCGACATGACCGACCCCAACTGGGAACCGATCATGAAGATCGCTTCCGCGATCATAACAAACAAGGGAGGATCGACAAGCCATGCAGCGATAGTTTCAAGGGAGCTCGGCGTTCCCTGCGTGATCGACACGGTCAACGGGACAAAGGTCCTCAAAAAAGGGCAGAAAGTGACGGTTGACTGCACGGAGAAGGTCGGAAAGGTATATTCGGGATATCTGAAATTTTACATCGAGTCCAGGGAAGTCGAGAAGCTGGCAAAAACCAAAACGAAAATACTGGTGAACGTGGGGGTGCCGGACGAGGCGCTGGAGGCGTCCAAGCTTCCCGTTGAAGGCATCGGGCTGGCCAGAGAGGAATTCATAATCTCATCGATAATAAGGGAGCACCCTCTCAGCATGATCGAGAGGAAAGGGGAGAAGGAATACATAAAGAAGCTCTCCGAGGGTGTAGCGAAGATCGCATATCCCTTCCATCCCAGGCAGGTTATAGTGAGGCTGTCGGATTTCAAGTCGAACGAATACGCCGGCCTGAAGGGCGGGGTGAATCACGAGCCTCTCGAAAACAATCCCATGATAGGCTGGAGGGGGGCCTCCAGATACATCCACAAAAAATACATAGAGGCCTTCCGGCTGGAGTGCAGGGCCCTGAAAATCGTGAGGGATGAGATGGGGCTGACCAATGTCAAGATAATGATCCCCTTCTGCAGGACTATTACAGAGGCCAAGGGGGTCTTGAAAATAATGAAGGAGGAGGGTCTTGAAAGAAGGAAGAACAAGCTGGAAATTTACGTCATGGCGGAGATTCCCTCGAACATCTGGCTTGCCGACCGGTTTTCCAGGATTTTCGACGGGTTTTCAATAGGCTCCAATGACCTGACCCAGCTGACCCTTGGCATTGACAGGGATAACGACATGCTGGTCAAAGAATTCAACGAAAGGAACGAGGCCGTCAAAAGGTCGGTGGAGCATCTGATCAGGACCGCGCACAGGTTCAAGAGAAAGGTGGGGATATGCGGCGAGGCTCCGAGCAACTATCCCGAATTTGTCAGGTTCCTGGTCAAGGCGGGGATTGATTCCATATCGGTCAATCCGGATGTCGCCGTCAAAACGAAACTGATGGTGTCAAGAATCGAGAAAAGGAAAGGCAGTTAGTTTTTTATTATCTTTTTGATATTTCCTTTTCCAGTCTCAATACCTCTTCTCCGAGATACGAATCTTCCGAGAAACCGGGTCCTATCGAGCCTTTGGTATATTCAATGTCGAAATTCTCATCCAGCCACTCGAGGAATTTTTCAACGTCCTTTCCAACCCAGTCTCTCGATTTTTCTATTTGGGATGCGTGATTCATTATCGATTCTTTGGTATTTTTTATCGTTGGTCCCCAGCTGTTTATTCTATGCCGCAAGGCCTTCCCGGCGACTCCCAGATCATTTTTTTCCGCTGCCCCCAGGCCGCATCCGTACTGGACGGTCTTCCCTGCCCACAGGCTTTTCTTCTTCCCTTCTATGTATTCGATGATCTTCTGGGGCGTGGCCCTGTTTCCTTCTAACACCTTTTCCAGGATTCCCGACATGTTGAATGGGACCTTTTCTTCATCCTTCAGCGACTTGCAAAGGTATTCCAGATGGAAAAAGGCTTCGAAGACACGGCTGGGCAAACGTATGATATTTGTGATTATATTTTCCCTCGTGACCTTTTCATCATGCTGCGATATCTCTGGATAAACCCAGATGGGGTTCTTGTTGTAATCGATGATGAAAGGACCCTTACTGAGATCACTGTATAACGATCTTCCGTTGTCTAGGTATTCCTTGAAATACAATGGCGTGATATCTGCTTCCATTACAATTCCCCACTCCCAATATATTTATTACTATTAATAAGTAGTAATTATGTATTTAAATAGTTTTTTCTGCGCCTTTTCAGGGCATTTTTAATAATGCAGGATTAATAATTGATATTATGTTCACCAAATCCTCCCTGAAGAAGGAATTCGAGAAAGGATGGAAAAGACAATACGAGGTTGAGCTCTTCCGTGAAGAGGGCTTCATCCGGAGGAAATGCCCCTCCTGCGGAAAGCATTTCTGGACGCTTGATCCCGAAAGAGGGTCGTGCGGGGACCCTCCCTGCGATAATTACGGGTTCATCGGCAACACGATAACGAAAAAGGCATGGAATTACGTGGAGATGTGGAAGGAATTCGAGAAGTTCTTCGTGAAGAACGGCCACCTCGCGGTTGACAGGTATCCCGTGGTTGACAGGTGGAGGCCGGACCTTTTCTTCACGATAGCCTCCATACAGGATTTTCAGAGGATCGACAATGGAAGGATCGTCATGGAATACCCCGGGGACCCCCTTGTCGTCCCCCAGATGTGCCTGAGATTCCCCGACATAGCCAATGTAGGCGTCACGGGAAGGCATCATACATCCTTTATCATGGGCGGGCAGCATTCATTCGGCAAGTACTGGAAGGACAGGTGCATTGATCTGAATTTCGGATTCCTAAACGGCGTCATGGGGATACCGAGGGAGAAACTCGTTTACGTCGAAAGTGTCTGGTCCATGCCAGACTTCTCACAGTTCGGCCCGTCACTTGAAACCATCTCTCTGGGTCTCGAACTGGTCAATTCCGTTTTTTCGCAATATACGAAGGTGGGCAAGTCTTATCAGGAGCTACCGCAGAAAGTCATAGACGTGGGATGGGGACACGAACGCCTGGTATGGTTCTCCCAGGGTACGCATACGGGGTACGAGGCGGCATTCGGGCCTGTAATAGAGTGGGTCAAAAAAGAGGCGGGTCTCAGTAGAAGTGACTTGTTTGACAGGTATTCCGTCCTGGCCGGAAGTCTGGATGTGGATGAGGTCAGGAACCTTGAAAAAACAAGGGAGGAGATTGCAGGCAAACTGGGTGTTTCACTGAAGGACATAAACGAGGTGGTCGAGCCGATGCAGGCCCTTTACGCGATCACTGATCACATGAAAACCCTCCTTTTCGCCGTCACCGACGGAATGATACCCTCGAACGTGGGAGGGGGCTACAACCTCCGGGTGCTGCTCAGGAGATGCTTCTCCTTCATGGATGAATACAGCTTCAGGTTCGATCTCATGAGGATAGCCGAGGAGCATTCGGGATTCCTGAGGCCGCTATTCCCTGAACTAAAGGGAGGGCTCGAATCCCTGTCAGACATAATCAGGATCGAAAGGAGAAGGTATGAAGCCACGAACAGGAAGGTAAAATCACTGATCTCCAAAATAATCGAGAAAGGCAGGCCAAGTGAAGATGACCTTGTCAGGCTTTACGTCTCCAACGGGGTTACCCCCGAACTCGTAAAAAAGGTTTCGGGTGACATCGGGAAACCGGTTGAAATTCCCCGGGATTTCTATTCGAAAATAACCGAAAAGCACATGAGCGGGAGGAAGGGGGAGGAAGACAGGTTCGATGTCTCCGGGATTGTGGAGACGAAAATGCTTTTTTATGACGATCCCTATATGAAGGAATTCGATGCGAAGGTTATCAGGGTGACAGGTGACTGGGTCATCCTTGACAGGACCCTCTTTTACCCGGAAAGCGGCGGGCAGCCGCATGACATGGGCGAGCTCGATGGGAAGGATGTCACGGAAGTGAGGAAGGTTTCGGGAATCATCCTCCACAGGGTGGAAGGGAATTTCAAGGCAGGAATGAAGGTCAGGGGAAAAATAAACTGGGAAAGGAGATACCAGCTGATGAAGATGCATACGGGAACCCACCTGGTTTCGGGTGCGGCGAGGAAGCTGCTCGGAAAGCACGTGTGGCAGGCGGGAGCCCAGAAGGGCATTGAGACGTCAAGGATAGACCTCACCCATTTCGAGCCATTCTCGACGAAAGACCTAGAAAGGATCGAAAGACTGGCAAATGAAATGGTCATGAAGTCCGTCAGGGTTGAAAAAAGACTGATGGACAGGAAGGAAGCCGAGGGTAAGTACGGTTTCGTCCTTTACCAGGGAGGCGCTTCCCCGGGGGAAAGGGTAAGGGTTGTCAAGATACCCGAGAACGGCGGCGTTTTCGACGTGGAGGCGTGCGGTGGAACCCATCTCGATAATACGGAGGAAGTGGGAAGGATCAAGATCCTCCGCTCGGAGAGGGTCCAGGACGGCGTCAACAGGATCACATTCACGGCGGGCGAGACGGTCGGCAGGATGGAAACGGAGGAAAGGGGAATCTATGATGAGATGATTAAAGGTATAAGCAAGATCGCAGGGGTTGAAAAGACGGGTGATGTATCAAGGGAACTGAGGGAATGCTCGGAGCTTTTCTCGGTTCCCTCTGAACAGCTGCCAAGAACCGTCCGGAAGTTCGCCGGGGAGATTCATCATAACTCTGAATCCCTCGGGAGAAAGGTTAAAAGGGAGTCTTTCGGAAGCCTGAAAGAGGCGTGCGAACATCTCTTCGGAATATGGAAGTCGCAGAGGAAGGAGATCGATAAAATGAGAGGAGAGAAGGCCGGAGATCTGGCAGTGGAATTCATAAAGAAGGCAAAGGGCGGCCGGATTTTTGAGACGGTGGACATGGACAGGGAGGAAATGATCAAGCTGGCGGATTCCGTCATAAACAAAGACCCGAAAATTACAATAATTCTGGTCAATAAACAGGGGATTGTTATAGGAATGAGCAGAACAAGAGACGTAACAAAGGAAATCAAACGGTTCTGCGAAAAACACGGCGGGTCGGGCGGGGGGAAAGGCCACCTGGCCCAGGGGAAGCTCGACTTCTCGAAACTGAGCAAGGGCTAAACGGCTGGATGTACGAAAGGGAAGAATTAACAGCGGATTATGACTGTCTGGGGAGTGACCATGCCGGCAGTGGTGAACGCGTAAATGCATTCTTCTGCGGCATCGCAGGCGTGGTCTTCAAACGTCACGCTGTCCCGCCTGGGAATCGCACCGGCACTGAATTTTCCGTTCATCTGCTCCCCGTCGGTCCTTGTAACGGTGACGTCACCGCATTTCTTGCTGACCTGATTGACGGATCCGTCGGCCTGACAGGTGCTTCCCATGGATATCGAGGCCGTGCCGATGTTTGTAACGGTAATCAGTGCGTAATCGTCGGTCCCGCCGACGCATACCCCGGTGGCCTGTATGCTGGTACCGGTCATCGTTCCGAAATAACCGGACATGAACGTATACGCCGAAGCGGCCAGTCCTATCGTGATCAGCAGCAGTATTATTATCGATATGATAGGGGTTATACCTTTTCTCATGATCTTATCTCTCATATTCATCTGATCCTTGTTCTGTCTCGGGGGCCTGCTGCTCTGACTGGTAGTATTGGGACGAATACTGCTGCTGGGGCTGCTGCATGTAGAGCCTCTTCAGCCGCTTCTCGATGATACCTAGTGTCGTCAGGGCGGCCTGGTTGGTCTCGCTGTCCTTTTTCATCTGCTCGATAAGCATGTTCATCTTATTTACGAGAGGCTCCATCACCTCTTTCGATATCGAGGAGACCTCATCCTCTTCCGCTGACGTCCGGAGTAGCTTCATGAATTCCCTTATTTCAATGATCAGGTCCTCGATCTTGTTGGGAACCTTGGAAACCTCCGCTATCAGGTCGTTGTTTGCCTTTATCGAATCATCGATTATCCTCTGGTTCGACTTTATGAG
Source organism: uncultured archaeon (assembly GCA_964516855.1). Classification (GTDB taxonomy): domain Archaea; phylum Aenigmatarchaeota; class Aenigmatarchaeia; order QMZP01; family QMZT01; genus CAZEXF01. The sequence continues at coordinate 6,916 of CAZEXF010000013.1, forward strand.
TTCAACCACCTGTTCGATCAGTTTACCTATCTCGGAAGAATAAGAACCGCTCTCGACCTTCTCCAGTCTTTTTTCCATCCTCCTCAGCGGGGACGTGGGAATAATCTCATATTCGTCTTCAGACACCATAATAATAATTAATGCTTACCCAATATAAATATTTGATTTTATTCAGATGGGTAAAAAATAAGAAAAGGAGGGGGACTAGTACATCCCCTGGGCTCCACCCATTGCTCCCATGCCTCCCATTCCGCCCGGCGGTGCAGAAGGGCCTGAGTCCTTCGATCCTGCGGATATCATGTCGTCAATCCTCAGTATCATCTCGGAAACCTCCGAGGCGGATTTCAGTGCCTGGAGTTTTATTTTCATGGGTTCTATGACCCCGAGTTTTATGGCATCCTGGACCTTGCCCGTGAATACGTCGAGTCCCGCGTTGATTTTCCCTTTGTCGTGCTCGGAAATAAGCTGGGCCATCTTGTCAATGGGGTCAAGCCCCGCGTTTTCTGCAAGGCTCTTCGGGATGGATTCAAGGGCAGAGGCGAAACCGAGAATGGCAAGCTGCTCCCTTCCCCTGAAGGAGCCTGCATATTGCCTGAGCAGTTTTGAAAGCTCGGTCTCGACTGCTCCTCCTCCCGGTACTATCTTTCCCAGTTCAAGAGCCGCCGCTATTCCCTTGACGGCATCCTCGACTGCCCTTTCCACCTCGTCGACAACGTGCTCGGAGCCTCCGCGGATAAGGAGTGTCACGGCCTTCGGAGTGTTGCATTTTTCCACGAAGATCATCTCGTCCCCCGCGATCCTCCTCTCCTGGACAAGCCCCGCATATCCTATGTCGTCCTTTGAAAGTTCTTTTATGCTGGAAACGATCTTTGCCCCGGTCGCCCTTGCCAGCTTTTCCATGTCCGATTTCTTTACCCTCCGGGCAGCCATTATGTTCGCCTTTGCCAGATAGTGCTGCGCAACGTCGTCGATGCCCTTCTGGCAGAAAACGACGCTGACCCCGGAGGACACGACCTTTTCGACCATGTCCCTGAGGCTCTTCTCCTGCTGGTCAAGGAAGGCCTGCATCTTTTCCGGGGAATCGATGCTTATCTTTGCGTCCCCCTCAAGCTCCCTGACCTCCATCGCGCAATCCAGCAGTGCGATCTTTGCCTTTTCCGTTCTTCTCGGCATCGCCGAGTGGACAACCTCCTTGTCCAGGACTATTCCCTCTATAAGCTCGGTGTCCGCCATGGATCCTCCCTGCTTTTTCTCGATCTTTATGTTCTCCGTGTCCACGACAGTTCTGTTTTCCACTTTCTCGGCGATCCTGATCACGGCGTTGACTGCCAGATCGGTGAGCATGTCCGATGCCCTCTCGGCGGACTTGCCGGTCATTGCCGTGTTTGCGATTTTCTTGAGGGTTTCCTTGTCCTCGATCGTGACATTTCTCGATATTTTTTCAAGCTCCTCAAGGGCCCTGAACTTGGCGATCCTGAACCCCTTTGTGATCACGGTGGGGTGTATCTGCTGCTCAAGAAGCTTTTCGGCTTCCCTGAGAAGCTCGCCTGCCAGAACCACTGCAGTGGTTGTCCCGTCTCCGACGTCCTCGTCCTGGGTTTTCGCAACCTCGACCATCATCTTTGCCGCCGGGTGTTCGATCTGCATCTCTTCAAGTATAGTTGCGCCGTCGTTTGTTATCGTGACGTCTCCGAGTGAGTCCACAAGCATCTTGTCCATGCCCTTCGGGCCCAGCGTGCTCCTGACAACCTCGGATACCTGCTTGGCAGCTGTTATGTTATTATTCTGGGCCTCTTTTCCCCTTTGCCTTTTCGAACCTTCAGGCAAAATGAAAATCGGCTGTATGTTTCCCTGTCCGTTCATATCTATCACCTCTTTATTTGTAATGATTAACTCCCGCGATGCGGGATTATATATTATACATAAAGGGTTTTTAAACATTTCGTCCCGGGTGTTATCTCATATAACGGTCTTTCGCCCGGCAATCACTGAACAAATTTAAACTCTGGGGGCAGAATTAATTACATCGGATGGAGGCCTGCGTTTTAGCCGGGGCCGTATCCGGGAATCCGGGCTCGTAGCTCAGCTTGGTTAGAGCGCCGGTCTTATAGGGCCGTCAGGCGACCAGCCTGGCAGCTTTGACCAAGGAAAGCCGAAGAGGTTTAAACTTTAACGGTTTTAACCGCGGAAGTCTGGGGTTCAAAACACGGGAACGCATCTGTAATTGTGTTTTGCTTCGAATGAAGCATTCCGTGTGATTATCCCCACGAGCCCATCATTTTTAAAATATCTTTTCAAGGATTTCTCATGAAGGTAAT
>CAZEXF010000013.1:9243-15561 GCA_964516855.1 uncultured archaeon
TAAGTTATAATAATATGTCATATTTATCTATTCTGAATCGTCAGGGAAAATCTTGCCAATAATCATCCCAAGGTCACGGACGAGGTGAAGCTGGCTACCAAAAAAACGTTAAAAAAACTAAAAGGCTCCACGAGCCCATCATTTTTAAAATATCTTTTCAAGGATTTCTCATGAAGGTAATAGCCGATCTCCATATACACAGCCCGTATTCCAGGGCGACCAGCAAGAAGATCACGGTGCACAACACCGAAAAATTCGCCAGGATGAAGGGACTTGACCTTGTAGGCACCGGGGACTTCACCCATCCCGTATGGCTGAAGATTTTAAGGGAGAACCTCGTTGAGGACGGTTCCGGAATATTGAAAACCAAAACGGATTTCCCCTTTCTTTTATCGACAGAGGTATCGAACATTTACACTCAGGACGGGAAAGGGAGGAGGATCCATAACGTGATCCTCGCTCCGGACTTCGAGACCGTTGAACAGATAAATTCCTGGCTGCTTACAAGGGGGAGGCTGGACTATGACGGGAGGCCGATGTTCGGTTTCTCGTGCCCGGAGCTGGTGGAGAACCTGAAAGGGATATCAAAAAGGATAATCATCATACCTGCCCACGTATGGACCCCATGGTTCAGCGTGTTCGGAAGCAAATCGGGCTTTGATACGATCGAGGAATGCTACCAGGACCAGAGCAGGCACATACACGCACTGGAAACGGGCCTCAGCTCGGACCCTCCCATGAACTGGAGGGTTTCCGCCCTGGACAAATATTCCCTTGTCTCCTTTTCCGACGCTCATTCCATGTGGCCGTGGAGGATAGGGAGAGAGGCTACGGTATTTGATTTCGACAAACCCACGTTCGACAATGTGGCAAAAGCCGTGGAAACGGGAGCGGGCCTGGAAGGGACCATCGAATTCTTCCCTGAAGAGGGGAAGTATCACTATGACGGGCACAGGGGCTGCAAGGTATCAATGAGCCCGAAAAAATCGATGGGAATGGACAACATATGCCCCGTCTGCAGGAAGCCGATGACCATAGGGGTGCTTCACAGGGTGGAAGAGCTTGCCGACAGGCCCGAGGGCTTCGTTCCGGACGGGGCGAAGGAATTCCGCTCCCTCGTCCCGCTTTCCGAGGTCATAGCCTTCGTCCAAAAAACAGAACCATTCTCATCGAAGGTGTGGGGAATTTATGACCGGCTGATATCCTCCTTTGGTTCGGAATTCAACGTGCTTCTGGAGGCCGGAAAGGGAAGGCTCCGGGAGGTGGCGGGCGAAGGCGTGGCGAACCTTATTCTCGGATTGAGGGAAGGGAAGGTCAGGATGGAACCGGGATATGACGGGGTTTACGGAAGGATCTCCCATGGGAATGCCCGGATCAAAGATGCTGGCCCGCAGAAGACTCTCGGGGATTTCTGATCACCGGACACCGCTTACTTCAAAGCTCGCAGAGCCCTCTATGAAATAAGCATACCTGGCCCGCAGGGTTATTGTCTTTCTGGTGAAACCGAAGCCGTCAGGGAGCTGAGTCATGGCGAGGTCGCACCTTATATCCCTGGTTCTCCCTTTCCATATCTCCACGGGAGATGTCCCCAAGATGTCCTCGCATCCCTCGAAATCGATTCCGGTTCCGATATCACTTCTCTCCAGGGATATCCTGTCCCAGTTTTCACTGTCCCGGCAGTCCTGATAGCAGGCCGTGCCCGTGCCTGAATTCGATATTTCAATTATGACGGGAGTTACCAGCCTTCCCTGCTGGGGGAAATACCTGACAGGGCTCGCCAGATTCAGTTTCAGGGAAACCGGACCTTCAGCGACCGAAGACACGTCGCTGGGAAGGGTTCCTCCTCCCTGCTCTATCCGTCTGACCTCGTCCTGGGAGGCAAGGGTGATTGATCTCGTGACATAGCTGAAGTAATCATAGGTTATCCTCACCGTTGGGTTGTACGTGACCATCATCCCCCCGGGCAGGTCGTCCGAATGTATGCATTCCCACAGGCATTCATGGGATTCTCCGGGAGTGCCGGCTTCGGCATCGCTCCCGTACAGCCTTCCTATGATCGAGCAGCCGCCCGTACATGTGACTTTCGAATCGTCGAGATTGAAAAGCTCGACCTCGATGTTTTCCGCGTCGAAGGGTCCCCCGTTCCGGATATTGAGGTAAAGCTCGAAAGGCTCTCCGGGCATGACCCGGGAAAACTCGGGCTTAAGCTCTTCGATGACTATCCCGCTGCCCGATGCGGCATTTCCGCCGTCAAATGGAAAGGTACATCCGGAGACGAGCAATACCATCATCATTGCAGAAAAGAGGGTGAAATATCCCTTTGACATAATTATCCATACTTTTAATGACTTAAATTATTGTCTTCATCCGAACCATCGGTCCGGCCCTCCTGCCGGAATCAGGGGTTTTTAACGAGAATGCCTGTCGATTTCTCGACTATGTACTGGTATTCTGCCTCCACGCCTATGGTCTTCTGCACCATCTTTTCCGGACTGGCTGTGCTCACGAGGCACGTGTAAGTCTGGCTGGAACCCCTTGTAAGATAGACGTCTTCGGCCGCTTCGCAACTGTCGAGGTTCATGTCAGAGACGTCGATTTTCATCTGCAGGAGGTGAAGTCTTCCGCTGGTCCTGTCCCTGACCGTCCCGTCCCCGACGTTCTTGATCGTGATGATTACGGGGAACTGGACGCCGCCGGCAGAGACTCCCGCGGTCCTTATCGGCGTGGACACCTGGACATCGATATCGACAGGGGAACTGGACTTGGAAACGCTCTCGGAAGGGAGGGATTTTCCCTGCTGCTGCAGGTTCTTCAGGTCCTCCCTCGAAACAATGTTCACTGTTTTCGTCACGTAGGACCTCGTCTCGTAATACAGACGCGCCGTCGGCGAGAAATTGATTTTCAGACCCTTCGGTATTTCCGGAGTCGTGATGTCCCATGTGCAAATCAAATCCGATCCCCCTGTCCCGGTCAGCGGATCTGCGGGCAGGAGTTCTATGCTGTTGCACCTCGGCTCGTTGACCGGTTGCAGGTTCCAGGACGTGTCAAAGCCGGAAATTTCCACCCTTCCGTTTTCCGCCTTGACCGATCCGGAGTTTCTCATCTTCAGCGTGAGCCTGATCTCCTCGCCCGAGAACGCTTCCGGGAAATCGGCCTCGAAACTCTCCAGTATAACGCCCGCCCCCTCAGGGGTCTGGGAATTGTATCCTGTGCCGGTCAATGTGGGGATCGTGCATCCGGAGACGAGTAGCAATGAAAACAAAATGGCAGGGAGAAGGATATAGCGCATGCTATATTATTGGTGAAAAATAAATAAAAAGAAATCAAAAGGTCGTTTCCATTCCTTTCACTGTGACCGAGGTAGAGGCGTCGATGTAATATATGTAGTCCAGCTCAACCTCGAAGAATGACTTGGTCCTGCTGGAGGGTGGTTCGGATATGGTGAATTCGCAGGTGATGTCCGTGTCCCTAGTGTCCCAAATCCTCACGAATCTTCCCGAGGTCGTGGGCGGGGAAAGGCCGACAGGCATGCTTTCATACATGCCGGTGCCCATGTAGATGTCCCTGGGACAATCGTACACCGGTCTTACGAATTCCGGCCATGTCACGTGCAGCCCTACCGGGCTGTCTCTTCCGAAGATGTGGCCTCCGCCCGTGTTGCTGATTTTCATCTGGACCTGGAACTTGTTCTCGGCCCATTCCCTGGTTGCAACGAACTGCCCCGCACTTATGTCAACCGTTAAAGGCCCTGATGTGTAGGTGGTTGCCTCTGAAGTCAGTAATCCTCCTGACCTGGAAAGCGTTTCCAGTTCCGGCTTTGTCACGAACCAGATGGGTTTCCTGGCTATTGTCTTGTACGTGTAATACACCCTGGCGAGCGCGTCATAGTTTACCCTTTCGCCTTCCGGGATCAAGGGTGTGGTCGCTTCCCAGTCAACCGTCCCCATTCCCCCCTCTGTCTGGGCGTCCGGGTCTGGGGGGTAAAGGTTCATCTGCTGGGAGTATACGCTCGGCATCACTCTCCATTCCATGGGGTCGATTCCCATCAGCTCGGCGACCACCGGAACCCCCTGTCCGAGGGGCCCCTTGGAGCCGCCCTTGTTCCTGACCTCCAGATGGAATGTCACTGGCTCGTTGGATTCCACGGTAGTCAGTGAAGGCTCGAACTTTTCAATTACTATCCCAGGACCTCCGCTGGACTGACCTGACGGAAACATGGTACAACCAGAAGTCATCAGTGACAAGGAAATGCACAATAGAAGTAAAATCTTTACTCCGAATGTCTTTTCTTTCATTTTATCATTTCCTAAATCCTGCATATTAATTAATTATTGACAGAATCCTTTTATATATTTGCCATAATCGGCTTTACTCAAGGCGAATTCTCGGCTCGACCACCAGATTGGCGTTAGCGGTGTAAATGTAGGAGTATTTGACCTCCGCCTGTATCTGGAAGGTCTTCTGGAGACCCAGCTGCGAAGGCTGGACATTCGGCCTGATCTCGCAGGAGTACTTGGGGGTGGATTTCCCTATGAAGTTTATCTTTCCCTGGGAGGGCTCATCCCCCAGTATCTTTTTCTCAAGGCAGCCGGAAAGGGATGCGTAGTTCTCGACTTCCAGGCCGCTGCCGCTGATGCTGATGCATATCTTCTTCTGGCCAGTCTGATCATTGCTTCCTTCTATGGTCTGGAGCTTTCCGTCACAATATCCGGGCTGGAAATAGGCGTTGTTCTTGTTTATTGCGGTGTTGATGTACCCTCCGCCGTTGTTCTCCAGCCAGAAGGAGAATATCGCGGTGTTGATTTTTCCGGTTTCCAGGTTCGTTGAGACCGGGATGGGCTGGCCAGGGACCTCCATGTAGGCCTTGACCGGGCCTTCTCCTATCGATCCCTCCAGCCCGGCGGAGGCCGGGGTCTCCCCCTGGGAAACCAGCCTGTCCAGCTCGTCCTTGTCCATGAACATCACCTTGTAGCTGCTGGGTGTGAGGTAATCGTACTGGACCAGTATGCCGAGCTTGCAGGGAGTCTTGATCTTGACCTCCTCTGCCTTGAGTACCCAGTTTATCACCCCGTCGGATTTCGGATACATCTCTTCGATTGTGAAATAGCTGTTCCCGTTTCCGTCCTCGTTCAGAGACCCTTCACGGCAGAGGCTGCAGAAGGAGTCCTGCCGGACCTCGAAAAGCCCGCAGGTGTCATAGAGCTTGACGATGACGTTCTCCTGGGGATGGCTCTCTGCTTTCTGCACGTTCTTTATGATCGTCCGGAGGGTCACCGTGTTTCCCTCGGTGACGGTCGCGCTGGGGATGGCGTCTATCCTCTCGATGACGATCACGTCGTGCTGCTGAACCTCCACGTTCGTGCCGAAGATGTCGGGTATGAAAGGGATCTCGATGTCCAGCCCGGGCACGGTGCAGCCCGATGTGAACAGAATGGCCAGTACGGCCGGCAAAAGAAAGATGACTCTCATAATAATATTTGGGGCGTTATAATTAAAATATGAACGGTGCTCGTTTTCTTTATTATTGGAAAAATGTAAATTTTAACATGAAGGGCCAGTTCGTTTTCGAATTCCTGATAGCGGGTTTCATTTTCTTCGGGATCATCCTGTATTCCATCAACTATCTCAATACCAATGTCAGTGCGTTCGAGGGGGGTTTCCATAAGGACGAAATCACCAGCAAGGCGGTCTGGGTATCCGAGATGCTGACCTCCCCGTTTTCCGAGATAAGCCTGACCGAAGAATGGCCGGTGTTCAGTCTCGTGAAGATAACGGAATTCGAGCGTGACTATTGCCAGACAAGGGAAGGTTTCGAAACGCTGAAGGAAAGGCTCAACATGGTCAAGAGGGGGGCCTTCGCTGAAATTCCGCTGACGGTAAGGATAGTGATGTCCTCCCCCGCCCTTCCGGGAGACAGGATGGAATGCAGCGAGGTGAGCGAAACCGGGGAGATCGATTACACCACCAACATCAGGAGGGTCGGAGTGCTGAACGGGGAATACGCCTTCCTGGACGTATATGTCGGGGGATACCGGCAATAGTAATATTAAACCTGATTTCAATTAATTCTCATGAAGATCATTGTCGTGGGGGGAGGAACCCTGGGAGAGGCTCTAACAGAGGCCCTCGTAAAGGAGAAGGATGACGTCGTCGTGATAGAGAAGGACGAAAAGCTGGCGGAGGTCCTGGCGGAAAAGCTGGACGCCCTCGTGCTCCACGGGGACGGCTCGGATATTAAGATACTGAAGGACGCCGATTACGAGAATTCCGACTCCATCGTCGCGATGACCGGGGACGACAAGACGAACCTCATGGTCT
>CAZEXF010000014.1:0-1462 GCA_964516855.1 uncultured archaeon
GGTAGAGAAATAGAGGCAAGTGGAGAATATTCTTTTGCAATTGCATTAAATGATCAAAATGGTGCTAATCTTACTCAATCAAATACTATGGCAATCATGGGAGGCAAGGTCGGGATAGGTACCTTCAGCCCGAACAGCACCCTGACGGTCGCCGGGAACATCACGCCTTCAGCGAACGACACCTATTCCCTCGGAGGTCCGGAACTGTGGTGGAAGGACCTTTACGTGGGGTCGAACTCCCTTTACATAGGAGGAATCCCACTCCACGAGGAGGAAGGTGTCCTGAAGTGGGGAGGCAAGGATATATCCGGCCTGCCTGAACAGACACAGGAGAAGGCGACGGGAGGGGACTTCGTGCTGCCGGAAGGGATTGAAACGATAGACGCGAATGAGATATGCCTCAACGGAGACTGCAGGTCGTTCTGGCCGGAAGGCTCCGGTGGGCAGGAAGGAAGGATAGAGGCCACGGAGATCTGCCTGAACGGGGAGTGCCACACGGAGTGGCCGGAGCTTGAAGAAAGGGAACCGATTTTCGACCTTACCGGAGGCTTCATCGGGACCACTCTTGGAAGGTTCCTTCTCATGGGACAGACAGGGTACTCCCTGAGCCTCGGGGCGGACGGCATAATGGACATGATATTCGTTTCTGAGGAAGGCAGGGTGGGGATCGGGACGAGCATGCCCTCCGCGAGACTTGACGTGAACGGGAGCATAAACGCCACCGGCACGATATGCGACGGGGAAGGGAACTGCCTGGACAGCGTTTCCCTGGAGATAACCCCCTGCATCGAGGACGGCGACTGGGCGGTGGAGGGGGAGGACATGCATTCCGGCGTGGAAGGAAACGTGGGTATAGGCACGGATGAGCCTTCTGCGAAATTGCATGTCAATGATACAATGAAACTGGAGCCGAGGGATGAGCCCCCGGAATGCAGCGAACTGGGTATGCTTTATGTTGACCGGAGCGGAGCGCTTTGTTTCTGCGACGGGAGCGTGTGGAGCGTGGCAGCTGGGAGTGGTACTTGTGGACAGGCTGAAGAAGGCCCGGCTGGATGAACTTGCCGGAATTTTCTCGATGTTCGCCGTTTTCTCAATCCTGCTTCCGGCCGTCTCGGCCGTCAATGCCAGCACGTCTTCCTATTCGGTCGGGTCATTCCATACCGGGCTGACCGGGGAGAACGGATCAACCCTTTCTTTCGACTTCAGGAGCACCCTTACCTTCCAGCAGCCGGTGAGCGATTATTCGAACACGACAAGCTACCTTTTCACGACCGGGTTCCTTGCGGGTTCGGGAACCGACAGGGAGCCGGAGGAGGAGCCGGCAGGGGACGGTTACCAGCCGCCCGGACCGGGAGGGGGCATATCTCCGGAAACGGGACCGGCGGGAGGAATACCTACCTGCACCGAGGACTGGACGTGCACCGGATGGGAGCCTCCGGAATGCCCGGAAAGCGGGATCCAG
>CAZEXF010000014.1:1472-7635 GCA_964516855.1 uncultured archaeon
GGTGTGCACCGATTCGAATTCCTGCGGAACCTCCGTAAACAGGCCGGCGGAATCCAGGAGCTGCACGCCCGGGGCGGAACCGGAACACGGGATGGACATAAGAATCCCTGAAAACGTACGCCAGGGCGAGGGGCTCCCGGTCCTGATAAGCCTTGACATGGAGGAGAGGCAGGAAGTCCGGATCACATACGTCATAAAGGACCTTTCGGGCAACGTCGTGTACGAGGACACGGAAAGCAGGGTGGTCGAGCCCGGCATTTCGGTTTCCAGAAGGCTCGAGACCGGCCTGGAACCCGGGTCGTACCGCCTTGCCGTTCTCGCAACTTACGGGAACATGCAGTTGTCGGGCCAGGTCTCGTTCGACGTCTTCGGGTTTGCCCCTTCAATCAGTCCCGAGGAGATAGCAATCAACCTAGGGTGGATTACCCCGGCGGTGATATTCATCATACTTGCTTCTGTCCTGGTTTACAGGAAACTCGTTGCTAAAAAGCCTGAATCCAAGCTCAGGCGCCTCACGCACCTGATGGACAGGATCGACCAGTCGACGAAACGGCAGGACGATCTCCTGAGGAGTATTTCGGACAAGGTTCCCTCGTTCAGAAAAAGGGACGAAAGGAAAAACGAATGAGTTCCATGCCGGTTTACTGACTTGAAAAACGAGGGCGAGGATTGATTATTATTTATTTTAACGGACGAATTATTAAACATGGGCCTGGAGACGCACAGGAGGTTCAGCTGCATCAAATGCTCCAACTGCGGGTTTTGCTGCAAGAAATGGGACATATATCTCTCCAAGGATGACATCAGAAAGCTGGTCAGGCTGGAATACCCCCTTAAGAAATTCCTTTCGTTCAATCCCTACCCCGTCATGAAAATGGAGGGGAAGGAAAAGGCCTGCGTTTTCCTTGACGATAACAACCTCTGCGTGCTCCACAGGAAACACGGATACAAATCCAAACCCATCTCCTGCAGGAGATACCCGAAGACAGTGGATAGCCCGATGAAGGGGAAGCACGATTATTTTTTCTACCGCTTCTCCGGAAAGCTGGTTACCAGGGACGTTCTCGTCGGCCTGCTGGAAAACCTCAAGGACGCGGGAATCGGCGACTTTTTCACGTCTTTCCTTGGAAGTCTCAGGAGAATCGAAAGCCAGCCCGGCAGGTACGTGGACATATTCAACTTCGACGACTCGAGAAACGGGAAGGCCGGAAGGCTGAGGGATTCCATCAAGAAGGTAAGGCTCAGGATCTGGTCGAGGAAGGTCAGGAGGAAGGACATCGACGACCTGAAGGCGCTGGGAGGGGGAGTGTTCGAAGCTGGGAGATTCGTCGGAAAGATGCAGGAAATGATCAGGAAGAACAGGCTCCTTTACCCCGACCTCCCCTCAAAGCTTCTCCGCTTTTTCTTCATCCTGAGGGTCATGGAGCACCACCCGGAGACCGAAGAGCTCCTCGAATTCTTCCTGAGGTTCAGCAGAAGGTACGCGTAGGTTTATTCAAAGGGGACCTCTGCAAACATATATAAATCCTTTCCGTGAACAATAGTGATTAATACAGAGTGATTTCATGCCGACGTTCGAGAAATACTGCGACAAGTGCGGGATGCCGTCAAAGCATCTGGGCAACGTAAACGGGCGCATGTTGTGCCCCAAGTGCAGGGGCCTTCACGTGGAAGAGGACGAGGAGACCACGAGAAGGGAAAAACTGCGCAAGATGTGGGCCGGCGACAGATAGGATATCAAAGAATGATATTCCCCGTCTATCCGATAAAACAATTTATATTCCTTTTCTCTCTAAATATATCATTGCGCGGGGGTACCCAAGCGGTCAAAGGGGCTAGAGTGCCTAAACCTTCGTTAGGTATGGCCAAGTTTAGGCACGGCAAAGTTCAGGTATGCGTGCCTGATGGCCGTTGAAACGCCTAGTAGCTTAGTGCTTTCCAGGGTTCGAAATCAGGCCTTTTCAGGAAAGGCCCGAACGCCCAAAGGAGTCCGGCTCGCATGCTCGCGCGGACTTCCGGGTTTCGGAATTCCCTGCCCCCGCACTTTATTTTTTTTGACAAGCGGAACGACAGTGGAGCGTGCAGACCTGCGTCTGTTTTCGCTCGAGCGTTTTGGATAAAAGGCTCGTTTCCCTGCCCACGCACTTATTTTCCCCGGGAGATTCCGAATACGGGTCTTTTGCGATCTCACACCTCGTTCACGAATATGAAGCTGTCCGGCCAGTCCTTCTTTATCGTTCCCTTCTCCATGTTGATCGCAGGCATGTAGTTGTGGTGGACCCGGACCAGCCTGTCGAGGTTCACGGTTATGATCTCCTTTATGCACTTCTCCCCGAGCTTTTCAGCGAGGAAGGGGACCACCTTCCCGTTGAACTCCTCGACCAGGTCGTCCTTCGTCCTGGCGTCCAGGATTATCATGAGCGCCAGGTGGCCGTCCTTCTCCCCCAGGTAGGCCAGGGATATGTATTTCGAGTTGAACATCCTCCAGTTGGGGTCCTGCTCGAGAAGCTCCAGGTACTTCTGCCTGGTTATCCCTATCCTGAACTTTATCACGAAAAGGGTCTTGGCCCCGAAAATCTTCAGCCCGAACTCGCCCTTGTCTATCGAGGTGTAATACCTGAGAAGCCTTTCCTGCTCGAGCCTCTTCCTTTTCCTGTTCACCGTCATGACCGGTATCTGCGTCCTTCTGGAAATCTGGTTGTCGCTCGCCCTCGGATCCCTTATCAGTTCCCTCACGATCACGGCCTCTTTCCCGTCAAGCTCCTTCATTTTATCACCTTTTTGATGAAAATGTTACATTCATAACAATATATTGTAGTCATTAATATAAATGTTTTAATCCAAAAAAAATTATGTATAAAAATCCTTTCGAAAGGAAGGGAAGCTTCTCAAGTTTTATTTCTGAAAAGGCAGAAGAACTGAAAATCAGTCTGAACGGGATAAGCTATGATCATGAGATGATAATGGATGCCATATCGAATATGGAAAATGTTCGTAACGGGAAAAACGGCTACGACAAGATGGAATCCGCCCGGGAATACGCAAGCAAGGGATGGGACCTCATCCTTATCTCCGAGAAGCTCCCGGATGGGGAATTCGGTAAAGATTATCTCTCCCATTTCGTGGCGGAAAGGATTTTCCGGAACGGGGAGGATGGAGAGATTACCTATAAGCTGGTTTTCGCGGAAAAGGTGCCCGAAAAGAAGGGAATAAAAAGAGCTTCAAAAGAGAGGACCTACTGCATAGAGCTTGAGGTTTTCGGGGACTGCAAAAGATCCAAGGAGGACATATGCCTCACCGAGCCGATGGAACAGATAGGCATCGTCAGGCTGGTCGACAGGTGCATGACCGGGATCAACGATTTCGAGAAAGACATGGTTAAAAACACACTGAAGTGAAATTTTTTACTCTTTCAGTCCTTCCATTCGTGCTCAGGGTTCCTGGGCATCACTATCCAGAAGATTATGTATAGCAATATGCCGGATCCCCACGCCAGGGAAAGGGCTATCCACAGCAGGCGGATCACGACGGGATCGATTCCGAGGTATTCCGCTATCCCCCCGCACACCCCTCCCAGTATCCGTTCCTTCCCTGACCTGTAAAGCCTCCTGACATTCTCTTTCTTCGGCTTCCTTTTCAGCTTCTCCTCCTCCTTTACCAACCGGTCCGCGTGATATTCGATGTTTAAGTACACCGTCCTCACTCCCAGCAGGATGTACCCGACAACCAGCAGTATCCAGAATATGTTGACGAGGTTGGCCTCCAAGTAATAGATCGAATAAGTGAGCATGTGTATTCCGAGGGACAGGTTGACCACGTTCACGAGCTGGACGATCACCCAGACGGCGATCACTATGCCAGTCACCTCGAGAAGGGGGGAGAGCGGCAGGTATATTCTGTTATAGAAATTCCGCAGGTGGCCCTTGTAGGAAAAGAAAAGGAAGAAAAGGAAGAACAGGCCCAGGTTCATGCTCAGGAAGTTGTGCACGTCAGAGAGCATGGGGCTGCCAACCGTCAGGTTCGCCAGGAAGATTATCCAGATGAAAACGGCGAAAAGGAATACCCCGAAAATGGAAGAGATGACGGGGCCGAGAAGTCCGAAAGTCCTGAACCACCAGGCTTCCAGCTGCTTTCCCCCTTTCTCGAAATGCCTTCCGGTCCTTTTACCCATGCATTCGACCTCACCGGCGAAATCCTCCATCCTCTTGTCAAAGTCCTTCCTCTTAGACGGGGGTTTCCCGGCCTTTTTCTTCTTGTCTTTCCCGGCAGGCATGGCGATCTAATAGTATATTGAACAGCTTCGGTAATAAAACATGCGGTCAGTACCAGGTGATCACGCCGGATTCCCTGCCCTTCCTGAGGGCCGACCTGAACACGAACAGCGCGACCAGGAGATACGCCAGCGAGAGCGCGAAAGCGACCAGGATGAGCGTCGCGGGCTCCCCCGCAGATATCCCGAGGAATGCCCTCAGGCCTGATAGGGCGTACGTGGAGGGAAGGGCCATGGAGATATATTGCGCGGCTTCCGGAAGGATCGATACCGGATAGTATACCCCGGAGAATATCATGATCACGCCGGAGGATATCCATATGAGCGACATGAAATTGTGGCCCCTCGTGATTATGGTATAATTGATGAGCAGTCCGATCGACAACGCGAAGATGAAAATGCTCGCCATGGAAAGGGCCAGATAGATCCCGCCGGTGAATATGCTGAAACCGAGGAGGAATATCCCGAGAACGCCGACGAGAACGAGCGCTATGAAAGAGCTGAAGAGCCCGAAAATCCCGTTCCCTGCGATGAAATCCCTCATGCGGGAGGGTGATACCATGGAATGCTTGAAGCAGTTGTTCCACATGTCCACCGTGATGCCGTAGGTTATTGCCCTCTGGGATATGCCGTAGAAATTCCACGAGATCGCCCCCACGAGCACGTATATGACCATGTCCAGGGGCGCGCCGATTGAAGTGAAATATATGGCAAGGAAGCCGATCGACAGTATGCCCACGAAAGGGTACACGAATATCCATGAAAGCTCCGAGGGGTTCCTTATCATTACCAAGTACTGCTTGTATACGTGCGCCAGCATCCTTTCAAACATCCTCATCCCTCCTGACAGTTTTCCCCACGATGCGCATGAAAACCTCCTCCAGCGTGGCCTTTCTTATTTCCATGTCCATGACCTTGACGCCTTTCCTCTCAAAGCCGTTCATGATATCTTTCACGGTCTTCGCCCCGCTCCTCGTCTTGACAAAGAGGCCGTCTTCGTTCATTGAATATTCGATAACTCCCGGTATTTTTCCAAGGAAATCGGTCCTGTCGTACCTGTCAAGGTAGAAATACGCCATGTCCGGGAAATCGAGGTTTTTTCTGATCGATCTCACGTCCCCCTGGCTCACGATCCTTCCTTTATCGATTATTGCGATTTCCCTGCACATCTCCTCGACCTCGTAGAGCTGGTGAGAGGTCAGAATGACGGTCATTTCCTTCGTATCCACCAGGTTGGCAATGTATTTCCTGACTTCCATTGCGATCTCGACGTCCAGTCCGGCGGTCGGTTCGTCCAGGAACAGCACCTCGGGCTCGTTCAGAAGGGATTTTGCCACCGCAACCTTCTGCTTCATTCCCGTCGAGAGCTCGAAGAATTTCTTGTGCCGGAATCCCGTCATTTTCAGGTCCCTGATCAGTTCCTTTATCTTCAGTTCCCTCTTCACCTTCGGGATCCCGTATAGCATTGAATAATATCTGAGTAGTTCCCTGGGCGTGAACTCCCCGTGCAACCGCGTGCCGGAGAGGCAAATGCCTATACTCTCCCTTACGTCCTGGTGCTCTCTGATTATGTCATGGCCGAGCACCCTCCCCCAACCTTCCGTGGGAAGCAGCAGCGTGGAGAGAACGTAGATGAGGGTGGTCTTTCCCGCTCCGTTGGGCCCGAGAAGCCCGAACACCCGATTCTTTCTTATGTTCAGGTCAACCCCGGCCAATGCCCTGGTTACCTTGTTCTTGCTGGCAAAATCCTTCTTCAGTCCTCTTGTTTCTATCGCGAACATGACGACCACTTTTAATGGGCATTGCCCGCTGTGTACAATAACAAATCTCTTTCCGGCCTGCAATAAAAAGAAATAAGGGCTGCTGCAAGCGCCCGAATCGCCAGCCTTTTTC
>CAZEXF010000014.1:7645-15407 GCA_964516855.1 uncultured archaeon
AATAAGGGACAGGACCTGTGCGGTCCCTATCTTGAAATCCCCGGGTTCACTTGCTGAGGGTTATCTGGATGGTGGAAACGTTCAGAGTGTTGTTCCTTTCCCCTTCCACCTTCTCTGTCCCGATGTTTATGGCGTCCCTGACCTCTTTGAGGAACCGGTTCTTGACGACCTCCGCCACGTCCACTGCCCGGGAGATCGATTTTCCCCTGGCCTTCAGATGGACCTCTTTCTGCCCTTCCGAGAACTGCGTTATGACGGCAAGGACGTAGGACATCGTCGGCTTCTTTCCGACAAAGACCACGTTGTCGTCCGCCCTGGACCTCTTCACGGGAGCGGCCTTCCTTTTCTCCGCCGAAGGCCTGGACTCCTTCCCTTCAGCCTTCGCTTCTTTCTTTGCCTTTCCGGCTTCTGAATTCTCTGCCATAACTCACACCTCCATTGCGCTGTTTAAGCTGAGATTCGAAAGATCATTTCTTTTTTAATTTCGGAAACGAGCTTTTTAAAGTTTATCGGTATTCGACAACGAAGGAGAACCCGACCGGCTCGAAGGAATATCCTTGGTCCGTTTTCACCGGGACTTCCGACCCGGTCTCCACGGTTATCCTCGCCCTGCAGGGAGGGCCGTCCGGCACACCTTCCTCGTATATGCGGACGGTGTATCCGGATTCCGTGTAATCGGGGATGTCCAGCTGATCGCAGGTCTTTGAGGAGAACTCCCGGAGAACCTCCGTCGCCTTGGAATGGTCGCCGAAATAGTCGATGTCGTACTCCTCCGAATGGTCAGCCGGAGCCCTGATCTCTATCTGGGTCAGCCCCACCATCTCGAATACCGGCTCTTTGTGAACGATCTCCTTCCCAGAGTCCAGGGTAAACCTAATCCCTCCCGGCGTCCCCTCGACCGATACGTCATCCGGCTCGTATTCCGGGAGCGAGTAATACTTCCCGGTGAAGACGAACGTCTTCATCGTATACCTGTTGATGTTCTTCAGGAAGGAACTTTCGAGTGCGTCCAGGAGCTCCTGCTCCCCCCTCATATTGTCATCTTCGTATAGTCCGGTCTCGTACATCGCCTGGTAGGCGGAATAGTCAAAGGCCGTCCGGAGATAGAGGACGGATGCTTCCATGCCGATCCCCGAGACGTAGATGTCGCTCTTGATCTCGAGATCCCTCTGGGTCCCCTTGAAGCCCCCGAAAAGGCCGGAGACCTTCTCGAAGAAGTCCCCCTTGAATATCGGTGAAACTATCAGGACCAGGGTTATTCCCCAGAGCAGCATCCACACCATGAGATAAACGAAAGAAGTCCCCTTCCTTACCATGTTCTCATCTCCATCTCCCCCGTGTCCCCTCCGGGAAGAGGTATCATAACGTCGACGATCCGTTCCTTCGCGCTGACCTCGTCCGCGACCGTGCAGCTGCTCAGAGGCATGACCTCCGGCTCGAAGTAGTGGCAGGGGTCAATCTGGGAGTTCCCGTATCTTACCTCGAAATGCAGGTGGGGAGCGGTCGACCAACCGGAATTACCTCCGACGGCGATCTTCGTGCCGGTGGTCACGGAATCCCCGACGTTCACCAGCACCTGGTCCAGGTGGCCGTAAAAGGTCTGGTAGGTCTTGGAGCCGTGCCCGTGCTCAATTATCACCCTGTTGCCGTAATCGCCCCCGCAGTTGCAGTAATAGTCCCTTTCCCCGGCGCTTCCGAAGGGGCATCCGGAACCCGACGAATAGTCGCACGTGTATTCGCAGTTCATCAGGTCATCAGAGGGGCAGGATGAATCGACGTAAGTGACCTTCCCGTCAGCCGCAGGATAGATGTATCTCGATATGCCATCCTTACCGATCCTGAAGTCCACGCCCCTGTGGGGATTCGTGCTCTCCCTGTTCACGTCCGTCCGGGGCCTTTCCCCCGTATATGGCGAGGTGATGAAATACCTGACGGAGGAGGAGTCACTTGACCTCGTCGGGAACGTGAGGGTCAGCCCCTCCAGGGGAAGGCTTTTCTTTTTGGTCGAGGTCTCGGGGAAATACCTCTTTATGGTGTTGCCTCCCGCGTCCTTTATCTCGCTGTAATAGTTCTCCAGGTTGCCGAATGACTCCAGGAGGCCTTCCTCGTAATCAGAGGGGACGTTCTCGGCGAATGCCGAAGAGATTATCTCCAGATTGTTTTTCTCTCCCTTGGTGGTCTTCAGGAGGCTCAGAAGCTCTGTCCCCTTGTCCTCCACGATGAAGGCCATGGACACCTCCCCCTTCAGCTTGACCACCCTTGCCCAGCTTATCCCGGCCGTTATCGCGGCAAGGAGCAGGACCGATATCACCAGTATCGCGAGGAAGATCATCGTGTCGATCTCCCCTTTCCTATTTCCTGACATCCAATCTCCCCATGCGTATCTTGTCCTCCGAGTAAAACAGAGAAATCCATATAGTATGGTCCGGCGAAGTGACGTCACCGGAGAAATACCACTTTTCACCCTCTTCCGGGTCCTCCACCGTCGCCTTCCCCCATTCTATGCCGCAGACGCTTTTCAGGGAATTACCGCTGACGCTGTCCAGGAAGTCCTTCGAGACGTAGTCCATCCCGCTCCTCTCCCTGAAGCACCTGACGACTGAATGGGACATCTCCAGGGCCTGGAGGTTATTGTAGGAATACGTTTCCAGGCTCCCGGTGAAGTTGTAGACGCTCACCACGATCCCGACCAGGATGAGGACGCCCGCGACGAAAAACATGGTGTCCATCGCATCCTTTAGAACGGAGAACCCCTTCATGCCAGAACCCCCCTGCATGCACAGCAGCCCTTGCTGAAGCAGTCGGTCTTCTGGCTGAAGCAGTCGTAGAAGCACATCATGTAATCAACATAATTCCGGGTTTCCTCCGGGGCATTTTCCCTTATCCTGTCCCAGCACCCCTCGGAAACGTCCTGGCATTCCTCCGCGACGGCCCCGCACGTATTGCCCGGGCCCCAGTTGTAAGCAGCCGCAACCAGCTTCCTGGCTTCCGAATCGGGGTATTCGTCAAATATCGGGCATTTTTCCCCCTTGTATGAAAGCTGGCTTGTTTGCAGCCAGTGAAGATAGTAAACACCCGCCTCGATGTTGGTCGACCAGTCAGAAAAGACATCGATTCCCGTGCTCTCCCTTATGTCCGACCCGGTGCCGGGCATGATCTGCATTATCCCGATCGCGCCCCTGGAGCTCGTATATGTGATGCCGTCCCTCCAGTTCTCGCACTGCCTGAAGTCGCTCTCTATGTTCATTATAGCCGTTGCGAAGGCGACGTCCACCCCGTACTTTTCGCAGGCCTCCGTGAGCTTCAGGGAGATCTGCTGGGTGTCGGGCTGTTCGCAGGTTAACGCGAAACCGGAGGGAGGTTCCCCTTGGAATTCCATGTGCACGGGCTTTCCCTTCTCCTTGGTCAGGGTGACGTACCTGACGTTCCCGAACCTGATCGTGTCCTCTATGTCGAGGGATGCGGTGAAGGGTATCTCCTCCGTCTCTATCTTCCCCTCCGGCTTTTCAATGGTTGCCATGACGTTATAGGAATTGGAACCCTTTTTCTCGAACTTGATCTCCGAAAGCGTTATGTTGAGGTCCATCTCGATCTTCCCCTCGTCCACGTTCGAAAGGAAGGACAGGTAGACGGCCAGGCTCTGGGCCGCATAGTATGCCCTGGCCTGCTCGGACAGCACTATGGAAGGAATTACGACATTGGCATACAAGACATCCGTTCCCAGCAGGCTTATTATTATGATTCCGGCGACCATTACCGTCTTTTTGACCGCAAAAACGCCTTTCTTCCCTTTCATTTGCACACATCTTCTTTCGAATTCATCTCCCGGCAGGTCACCCTCACGGTGTTCTCCGCCGAGGGGGCGTATGTCAGGCAGTAGTAACGGGTCTTCTTTCCGGACTCCCACCCGGCGAGCCTTCCACGGACGCCGCACCATTCCCCGCCGATCTCGATCTTCACTCCCGATTCGATACAGGTGTTCTTCCCCTTCCAGACCTCCCAGAACTCCTTGTGGTTCTTGCTGATGTCGAATCCCACGTAGCTGTCGTATCCCGACTGGCAGGCGATGTCCCCCATGTCCTTCAGGGACGAATCCCTGAAAAGGATCTTGTCGATGCAGTCCCCGATCGTCACCACCACTGATCCCTGAGCATTTTCGGGGTCCCTGTTCATGTGGGAGACCATTATGTCTATTGGTTCGTACGCGTTCTTGAAGCAGACCCCTTCGATGTATCCGGTCCCTACCCTCAGTATAGCAGGAAGCGCTATCACCGCCAGAATGACCGTGAGTATTATACCAATGGTGAACACGATATGGGAAACCCCTCTCATGAATAAAATTTGTTCAATTGCCTATATATAGGCTTGATCATGTTATCATCGGAATGCCCTTTATGTTGTAGAAGTTCCAGCCGTTCAGGGCGCCAAGAATCAGCATGACTATGACTATCACTCCCAACATTCCCAGAATGATTTCAATCATGTTATGCCCCATGATAGTAATCATATTATCCCATCAGGTTGGGGGCGTGTCCCCCGAAATGGCTGAACGCGAAGATGATCAGAACCGCGACGCCGATCATGGCGAGTATGATCGGTATGGCCATACCGCTGATCTGCCCCTTGCTGAACATACTGTAAAATAATTGGAAACGGTGGTTTAAATGGTTTGTTCACTCAGCATTGTAATTTGTGGCCGAGAGTAGAATCCGGGACACATTGGCAATTTGTCAGACCTGGTATCTCCTTGCAACTTTTTGAATCCCTTGTATCGCCTACGATCACAATCTTATTCCTTGATTCCCAGTCAACAGGCAACTGGCCGGTTGCTCTGCATGAGGCCTCTGCGGCGGTTCTGCAACTGCTTTCAACTCCTGTCAATGTACTCATGTTCCCTATTCCACCCGTGAACATTGTTATAACAACCAAAGCCACCACGATAATTACGATCGCGGTCACCACAATCAGCAGCGCGAAAGACATCCCTTTCATATTATAGAATTGACCGAATCCCTTAATAAAGGTTGGTTATTTCTTTCGGGATTTTCCCTTCCTTCCCGCGGGCCTTTCCTTTTTCGCGCGTTTCTTCCCTGTCTTTTTCCTCCGCGACCGCTTCCGGCCTTTCGTTCTCTTCGCAGCCTTCCTTCCCGCCGGCTTCCCGAAGGAGAACACCCTTTCCAGCAGGTTCTTCCCCTTCCTTCCGGAGGGCTTTCTCTTTTTCGCCCGTTTCTTACCCCCTTTCCGCGCCTTTTTCTTCCTGTAGGACTTCCCGCAGACCCTGGCTTCCTTCTTTCTTGCCGCCCTCCTTTTCCTCGGCTGCGCGGATACGATCCTTTCCAGGAGCCTTTCCATCCGGTCCTTCTTCTTCCTTGTCACCTCTATCCTGACCAGCCTGTCGAAGAGGCCGTAGAAGACGAGGGAGCCTTCCGGGGCGAATATCACGCAGGGAAGGACCGCCAGGTCCTCCTCCCCCTCCACGATGACCTTCCTTTTAATCCCTCCCTCTATCTCCGGGATCAGGTTCTCCACCAGCTTCCATAGCTCGAGGGTGATCCCTCCGGGAGGGTTGCTTACCCTGACCTCCGGGTACTCGTAGACTATCTCCCTGCCGAAAGGTTTCCTCTTCTCCTTCCCGTCGATTATGATCATGTCAGGCTCTATCCCGGCCTTCAGGAAGGAATAGCTGCTCGCGTCCCCCACGGTGATGACCAGCTGGTCCTTCAGGAAGCCCTTCACCTCCAGGGCCACCTCCTCCCAGTCGCCCCTGAGCTCCTTCCCGAAGGACTTCCTGAGATCATTCCTGAAACCGTCCGGAATCACGATGTCCGAGCTTATTATCTTCCTTTCCCGGATTATACCCATTATCCTTTCTACCGTTTCTTCCGGCGATTCTTTCGTGGTGTCCATCTCGTATACGTTCTTCCCCCTCTCGAGGGATTCCTCCTTGACGACGTCCATGATCTCCGCCTGGAGGTTCTCCTTTATCTTCTCCCTCCAGAAGCCCTTCTTCACCATCCTCTCCCTGAGGTCCTTCAGGCCGGTCCTGAGCACGACGACGAAGTCGCAGGGCATCTCGTGCGAATAGTGCGAATCCAGAACGAGGTTCTTGTGGGCGATCCCCAGGATGGAAACCTCCCTCCTGAGGCCTTCGATGTCCACTATGTCGCACATCCTCTTGCTGTCGTGCCCCTTGTAGAGGTCCTCCTCCTCGGCGAGCTCGTTGAGGGAGACGTACATCCACCCCAGCTTCCTGGCAAGCCTCTTCGCCACCTCCGTTTTCCCCGTCCCCGGCGTGCCGGAAATTGCCACGATCATGAGATCACCCGAATGATAGATTTTTGGAAACGGGATATAAATTAATTCTCCCGCTTTCAGGACGGGCCCGCCGCCAGCTCAATCGCCCTTTTACCTTCAGAAACAAAAAGATCCTGATCTCCTTTGTATTCGTTCCAGACGGAGTCCATCTCCTTCGTCAACCCTTCGTCGAAACTCTCGTTGCCCCATATCTTGCTGTAGCATTCCCGGACGAATTTTACCGATAAGTTCAGAGGTTTTTTCCAGACTGAAAAAATCGGCCAGGAGAAACATGACGGGGTTCTGCTCGCCGTTGTAGAGGAATTCGCACAGGTAATCAAGATTGTTCAGGCACTCGAATCCGTCGAAATAATCCGTGATCCTGAAATGTTTTTCGAAGCCTTCCTCCTGTCCCATTTTTATTGGAATGAAAATTAATCTCTTAAATGGGTCCTGTTCCCTTCAAACATATAAAAAGAACGAAGGCATATTCTTTTTATGAAACTTGAGATATGGACGGAGAAGTACAGGCCGGTCAGGCTCGAGGACGTCGTGGGCCAGGAGCACGTCGTTTCCAGGCTGAAGGCCTGGGTGAAAAAGGGCTCCGTCCCGAACATGCTTTTCTCCGGGTCGGCGGGGGTCGGGAAGACGACCGTGGCCCTCTGCCTGGCCAGGGAACTCTTCGGCGAGCAGTGGAAAAGGAATTTCCTGGAGATGAACGCCTCGGACGAGCGGGGGATAGACGTGGTCAGGGGGAGGATAAAGAACTTCGCCAGGGTCAAGTCGATCGGCTCGGATTTCAAGATAATATTCCTGGACGAGTCCGACGCCCTCACCGGGGAGGCCCAGCAGGCACTCCGGAGGACCATGGAGAACTTTTCCAGAGTCGCCCGTTTCATTCTTTCGTGCAATTATTCCGGGAGGATAATAGAGCCCATACAGTCCAGGACGGCCGTCTTCCGCTTCAAGAGGCTGGGCGAGAACGAGGTGAAGGAATTCCTCGGCAGGATCATAAAGGGGGAGAAGCTGAACGTTTCCGGTGACGCCCTCAAGGCCATATTTGAGATCGCCGGGGGCGACCTCAGGCAGGCGATCAACCTTCTGCAGGCGTCCTCCGCCCTGGGAAAGGTGAGCAGGGAGACGGTGTATGAAGTAAGCGCCCGCTCCAAGCCCGAGGACATCAGGGACATGGTGGAGAGCGCGCTCAGCGGGAAGTTCGGGGATGCGAGGAAGAAGCTCCAGGACATGCTGATAAACCAGGGGCTTTCCGGGGAGGACATCATCCGGGGAATCCACAGGCAGGTGTTCGGCCTGGACCTCCCGGAGGAGAAGAAGATCTCCCTCGTCGACCAGGTGGGAGAGTTCGAGTTCCGGATGAACCAGGGAGGCTCGCCGGAGATACAGCTGGAAGCCCTCCTGGCGCAGTTCCTGAAGCACGGGAAGAAATGATTTTTAATTCTCTCTTCTG
>CAZEXF010000015.1:0-7936 GCA_964516855.1 uncultured archaeon
TTCCAGGTTGGGGTAGTGGAACATGTAGGATTCGGGGTTCTTCGGGAGCATGGTTATGAGATGGCTGACCTCGTGCTTCTTCCTCTGCATGTCATAAACAGCGAATACCGAGTCCTTCCCGCCGGAGAATAGGGCAGCGAGCTTCATAACAGAAAAGGGGAGAGAGGATTTAAAAGAATCATGATGGATTTTGTTTCTTCATCCCTTCATTCTGTTCCATGAGATGACCCTTTTTGAAATGGCGGAGCCTGCTGAAATATCGGTTGAGCTGGCGGTGGAACCCGGACTTCATCTCTATTATTTGTTTGCCGGTATTTTCGTAATCATTTACCAGTTCTATGCTTTTTTCCGGAGACAGCATTCTACTGTGGACGTTTTGTATCACGCAATCACTCTCCCCGTCCCATTCGTTGTATACGGGAAGGCCCGGGTCATTGGTGCAGTCGAGCAGTGTCCATTTCCCGTACATGTTTATTTCAAGGACAAGATGGCCGACCTCGGCATGATCCATTAGCTTGATCTTTTCCGGTATTTTCTGGTCTTTCCAGCTGAATTCGCAGACCCTGAATCTCGTCTTATAGCCGCTCTGGACGTATAGTCCGTTCAATCGCAAATGCTTTGACCAGCATGAGGCATCTTTCGGGTCATCCGGAATTTCCGGAAGCCGGAAGGGAATGTCCCGGATCTGAGTGAAAAAATTGACAGCTTTGAGTTTATATTGATCCATTTCCGAATTCGTATATTTCCGTATTGCCATAAAATAAAATAATGATAAATCTTAAAAACAAAAGAGGATGACTCTCCTTCTTTGTGGCCACCCCAAGCTAGCTGGGGCTAGATCCCTGTCCACCAGATGAGTATCTGCAGAAAGAAGAGCCATCCATGATAATTTGATGGAAGGATGTTTTATATTATGTGGATGTTCCACCGTGTTCCCCCGTGAGCCAGGGTGTTCCAAGGGGCCGGTCAGCCGGGGGCGTCCCAGGGTACCTTCTTCCCCGATTTATCCCTCTTGTAATCAGGGAAACCGCCCCATTCCTTCAGCGTCCTGTAGCTGATCACAGGGCCTTCCCTGCATACGCTGTGGCCGTTTATTTCGCACGACCCGCACACTCCCTCCCCGCACTTGAACCTCCTCTCCATGGAAAGTATTATGTTATCATCGCTCACGCCGTATTTTTCCGATATCCTGGCAACCTCCCTGAGCATGCCTTCCGGGCCGCACGCGTATACCTGGTCCTTTTCCAATGGCGGCTCCAGATCTAACATGTCTGTCACCATGCCTTTACTTCCGTAGCTCCCGTCATCGGTCGTTACGAGCACTTCCTTGCAGTGTTCCTTGAATGCGCCGGTGAGGAGGATGTCATCCCTGCTTCTGAAGCCGAGTAACGCCTTGATATCCTTCCCGGACAAAATGGATGAAAGCATCTTTGCATAGTCGTGTATGGGTGCGATGCCGTACCCTCCGGATACGAGGTATATTTTTGATCCCGGATCACTGTGGAAATGATCATCGAAACAGGTCCCGTACGGCCCGCGCACGAACAAGGGGTCGCCCTCCTTCTTCCCGAACAGGTTTTCCGTGAGCTTTCCCCTGTTCTTCACCAGGAGCCTCATGACCGGCTCGCCGTCCATGAGCGAGAAGGGCCTTTCCGCGACCCCCGGCTCCCACACGAACACGTACTGGCCGGGATGTGAATGTATCGGCCTGTCTAAAGTGAATACCCTCACGTCCCCCCTCTTGTTCGTCTCGATCTTCGCTATCCCGAATTTCCCGTGCTTGTCACCCATGCGCCTTCCCCCACAGTTCCACAAGGCTTTTCTTCCCGAGCTTGTCTGTGACAAGATCATAAAGGTCATCGGTCAGTTCATCCAGGAAATCCTCCTTCGTGACGCCTTCGCCGAGATTGAGGAATTCCGTCCCGATCGCTACCGCGTCCGCCCCTGCCTCCACGTATTCCAGGACGTCTTCCGCCGTTCCGATCCCTCCCATCCCGATTATGGAGATGTCCTCCCCCAGTTCCTGCCTGATGACGTACGTCATTCCCACGCCGGTCGGCTTCAGCCCGGGACCGGAGACGCCGCCGAACTTGGCGGAAAGGACGGGTTTCCCGGAATATACGTTTATCACCATCCCGCCAGACGTCGTGTTGGCCATTGACAGTCCCTTCGCGCCCGCGTCGACCGCCGCCCTGGCGATCTTCCTTATATTCTTCCTTTCGTTTCCGTCGTCGATGTAGGGCCCGGGGGAGAGTTTCACTATGACGGGGTTATTCACGGATTCCGTGAGAGTCTTGGTATAATCATAAACGAGTTTCGGGTCCATCCCTATCATAATACCGGTTTTTTCCCCCTTTTTGATATTCGGGCAGGACACGTTCAGCTCGATCATGTCGGTGTGCGGGCTTACGCACTTCCCTAACAGTATGATCTCTTTCTCGCTGTGGCCGAATATCGAGCATATCCACGGGACGGGACTCGGATGCACCTTCATCAGTTCCTTTGCCATTTCACCGTATCCCGGGTTCGGAAGCCCGACCGCGTTCACCCACGTCTTGTTCCCGGAATATGCGATTATCGGGGTCTCGTTTCCCTCCCTGGGCTCTATCCCGGTGCTTTTCGTGACGAGGGCGCCAAAATAATCGGAAAGAGGTTCCAGTTCCGAAGGATATGGGGATATCCCGGAGGCGTTCATTATGGCAGGTCTTATCTCCCTGCCGGCCACGTACCCCGTTAGCATGTCCGTCCTTTCGTCCGTCCGCTTCATAGAATTCGCCTTTTCGATAATTTTGGAAAGAAATTATTAAACAGGGAACTGTTCCAAAACATATAAAGCTGCCGGGGGAAATATCTTATTGATCACGGGCCGGTGGTCTAGTGCCTGAGCCTTTTACGGACGCAACGCTTATCACAAAAGGCTAAGATTTACCCAAAAGGTCAGGCGGAGAATGGCTATGACGCCGCCCTTACAGCAAGCTCTTTTCAGGAAAGAGCTTGAGCAGAAAGGAGTTTCGCTTCACTGCGTTTCGCTCACTTCCTCAGGCTTCCGGAGAAAAGGGCTCGTTAGAGAGGCGGAGATCGGGAGTTCAATTGCACAAAAAAACCGGAATTTACTGTTTGACGTGCTTGTCACGTCTTGTGCTGGTAACCTCCCCCGGCCCATTCTTTCTCTATCCGTATCTCTTTTCGTCGCCGAACTTCTCCTTGTAATCCTGTTCTGTCACGATCTCATCGGTGTGGAAGACAAGACTGTCCGGGCCGGGGTTGCCCTTATATCTTTTCAGAATCTTACTGTGATCGCTGGACATCTT
This sequence comes from uncultured archaeon, assembly GCA_964516855.1. Taxonomy (GTDB): domain Archaea; phylum Aenigmatarchaeota; class Aenigmatarchaeia; order QMZP01; family QMZT01; genus CAZEXF01. The sequence continues at coordinate 3,312 of CAZEXF010000015.1, forward strand.
ATTCAGTTCATACTCGTCCGTTTTCGACATGAGCATTATTTCTCTCCAATCTTTTTAAGTTTGAATCACAAAATCAATCTTACGCCCGTTTCTTGGGAGGATGGGATAATAAAAAACTTGATTACAAGTGATTCTCATGGCTGGGGAGAAGGTTACCGAGAGGGAGATGGTGGAGAAGTTCAACGGCCTGCTGGAGACCGCCTACAAGAAGAAGCTGATGAAGGCGGCGACCGAGGGCAAGGCTCTGGAGGTCGATTTCATCGACCTGGACAAGAAGGACACCAGGTTTTCCGACCTGCTCCTCAAGAATCCGGGGAAGTTCTTCGACATTGCGGAGAGCGCGCTGGAGCTGGTCGACCTCCCGGGACCGGTAAAGGTGAGGATCAAAGGGGTTGAGACCACCAACATCCGGGACCTCCGTTCGAGGCACATAAACAAGTTCCTCTGCGTCGAGGGGACGGTGAGGAAGGCGTCCGAGATCAGGCCGGAGATCGTGGAGACGATATGGGAGTGCCCGGACTGCGGCGAGCTGACGCACCAACCCAGGGTGACCAACGTGGTCATGAAGCCCTTCCAGTGCTCCAAGTGCGGGAACAAGCAGGGCCTGAAGCAGGTCAAGAAGAACATGATCGACACCAGATGGATAGTCGTGGAGGAGCCCTTCGAGCTCACCGAGGGGGACCGCCCCTCCCAGCTGAACATACTTCTCACGGAAGACCTCGTCTCCCCGGACGGGAGGAGGATGTCCGATCCGGGAAACCGCCTGAAAATCACCGGCATACTCAGGGAGATACCCAAGGGGAAATACTATTCGGTAAAGCTCGACTTCTTCCTCGAGGGCAACCACGTCGAGCCTACCGAGATGGAATGGATACGGCTCGAGGTCACCGAGGAGGACAAGAAGAAGATAAGGGAATACGCGAAAGACCCGATGATTTACGAGAGGCTGGTCGATTCGCTGGCGCCCTCCATGTACGGCCTGAGGGACGTCAAGGAGGCCATAATACTCCAGCTTTTCGGAGGCATTCCCAGGCTCCTTAAGGACGGTACCAGGTTCAGGGGGAACATCCACATCCTGCTTGTTGGAGACCCCTCCTCGGGTAAGTCGATGCTCCTCAAGCTCGTGCCGGAAATAGTCCCCAGGGCGAGGTACGTTTCGGGCAAGGGGGCGTCCGGAGCCGGGCTATGCATGTCTTATGATACACTTGTACCGATGGCCCACGGGGAGATAAGGAAGATCGGGGACATCGTTGAGGACGCCCTGAGTAAGGGAAAAAGAAGGATCAAGGAAGGATGGGTGACTGACAGCGGGAACGAGTCAGTCATTGCACTTGATGATCAGATGAAGATCAGGAAGAGGAAGGTGTCCAGTTTTTTCAAGCTGAATCCAAAAAAGACTCTGGTGGAGATCGAGACCTCAACCGGGAGAAAAATAAAGGTTACAAAGGAAAACCCCCTTCTTGTGATCGAAAACGGGGAGCTGAGATGGAAGAAGGCGGAAGACATAAGAGTGAATGAGTGTATAGCCCTTGCAAGGAAGATCCCGGTCAATCATCTTCCAGTCGGCATTAACCGGGACTTTGCCAGATTCTCGGGAATGATAGCCGGAGATGGGGACGTTGGTAATAGAGAGGTGAGGTTCCACAATACCAATGATAGATATCTGGATGATTTTTCCGGCCTAAGTATCAGACTGGGTTATAAACCGAGAAGATATTATCAGGGGAACAGGATCCCCTGTATCAGGGTGGCATCCAAATCGCTTTGCGACAGATTGGACAGTATCGGCATCCCCAGGGGGATAAAATGCGACAGAATAAGAATACCGGAAGAGATCCTCCGGTCTAACGGGCTTACGTCGGAATTCCTTTCAGGACTATTTACCTGCGACGGGGGTCCAGTCGAGAAGGGGAGCGGAAGCTATATTGAATACACAACAACAAGCGAAATCCTTGCCAGACAGATACAGACCAGCCTTTTGAGGTTTGAGATCAATTCGAAGCTGAGGGAAAGGCCCCCCTCCAAAAAAGGATACGGGGGGAAGAAGAAGAAATACGTGATTGTCATCCGGGGCCAGGAGAACCTGAAGAAATTCAGGGATAAGATCGGATTCACAAATGAGAAGAAGGAAAAGCTCGATTCCTTCCTGAAAGAAGGGATCGTTTCAAATACGAATATTGACCTGATACCGAATATCGGAGGGAGACTCTCTGAAACGAGGAAAGGGCTCGGTTTCAGGATCAAGAATGACAGGAAGCTGTATCTCATGAGGAATTATGAGAAGGGAAGGATGAACATGTCCAGGAAACAGCTTCTGAAATTCGTCAGGGAGATGAAGTCAAAAAAGAACCATCCCTACTTTGATTTCCTGGAAAGATTGGGAAAATCAGATATATTCTGGGACAGGGTGGTTGCAAAAAGAAACGCCAGTGAGGAATGGGTTTATGATCTCACCGTCAAGGGGGAGCATAATTTCGTGGCCAATGACATAATCGTGCACAACACGGCAACCGTCACCAAGGACGAGCAGTTCATGGGAGGATGGGTTCTTGAGGCCGGCGCCCTGGTGCTCACCAACAAGGGGCTCCTCGCAATAGACGAGTTCGAGAAGATGTCCATCGAGGACCAGGTGGCCATGCACGAGGGGCTGGAGCAGGGGACGGTCTCCATAGCAAAGGCGTCCATCGTGGCGACGCTTCCGGCGAATACCTCGGTGCTTGCCGGGGGGAACCCCAAGTTCTCCAGGTTCGATCCCTACCTCCCGATCGTCAAGCAGATAACCATACCCGACACGCTCCTGACAAGGTTCGACCTCAAGTTCGTGCTCAGGGACATCCCGAACGCAGAGGAGGACAGGAAGATAGTGGACCACGTGCTCCAGTCCAGGGAGGGCGACCATTCGAAGAGCGAGCCGGCAATCCCCACGGAACTCGTCAAGAAATACATAGCCTATGCAAGGGAGAACCACCAGCCGAAGCTCTCCGAGGAGGCCGGGAAGCTCTTGAGGAAGTTCTATATCAATACCAGGAAGAAGGCGGAGGGGGGAGGCCCGGTGCCGATCACACTGAGGCAGTTCGAGGGCCTTATCAGGCTGTCGGAGGCATCCGCCAAGGTGCAGCTGAGGGACGACATAAACACGGAAGACGCCCAGAGGGCCATAAGGCTGATGAGGGCCTCGCTCACCCAGCTGGGGCTGGAGCCGGAGTCCGGGATGATCGACATAGACAGGGCGGAGGGCGCCATGACGACCTCCAGCGAGCGGTCGAAGATAAGGATAGTGATGGACATGATAAACGAGCTTTCCGAAAAGAGCAAGGAGATCCCGATGTCTGAGCTCCAGAAGGCCGCCAGGCAGGAGGACGTGGAGAACCTGGACGAGATAATAGAGAAGCTCAAGAGGGAAGGTATGCTTTTCGAGCCGAACCCGGGATACGTTCAGAAGGTCTAGTTTCCGGCTAACCTGGTATGTTTCCTGCGTTCTTCCAGATCCCTGTTGAATATTTTTATGAATTTGCCTTTTTCTAAGTAGGAAGATTCACCGTCTTCGAGGGGCACTATTACGTCATCCTGCCTGTTGTTCTCATCCTGGAAGATGTACGATTTCTCGTCCCAGTATTCCAGGCCGAACTTCCCCTCCAGGCCGAACTCGCTTCCCGGGGTGGCGTATATCACAAGGCAGTCTTTCCCCTCCAGCCTCAGGTGATACGTCCTTTTCCCGTCGAGGGAGACGAATTTCGTGTCCCAGTGAGGCTCCGGGTTGAAAAGGGCCAGGTCGGCGTCATTCCGGCTCGCGGGAAGTATTATGTCGCTGAGAGCGAAATCCGTCCTCGAGGCGCATCCCCCGGCCAGGACCGTTCCTGTCACTGGAATGAAATAAGAGGCCACGGGGTGGCTTAAGACATAGGCCTTCAGGTTCTCCATGGAGGGATGGAAGAGGACGTAGGCCGTGTCGGAGATCAGGTCTGCGGATGATTCCAGGAACATACTCAGATATCGGTTTCCGGACTTCATGTTACCTACCCGTAGCTTTCTCCGACGGCGTGCACGTTGCCTGTTTTTAAACCGAGGCGGATTATGGACAGCTGTCCCTTGTCGTTGATCCCGGCGATGGTCTTCATGTCCAGGGAGAGGGCTATCTTCCTGTATTTCTCTTCCCCGGTATCTATCTGATTTACGATCTTCTTCTCCCCCTTCTTCTTCATTTCCTCTCTGAATGAATAATGCCTGCCGCCGGTTTCGCATATCCAAAGGGAACCTCCGGGATTGTTATAATCCTCCCTCCTCAGAAGGGCCATCTTGTCGGCCATGGGCTCGTTGAAATAGACCGGGGAAAGGAGTTCGGACAGCCTCTCGTCCGATATCAGCGGGATTTCCCTGAAACCGTCTGCCAGGTCCGCCTTCGTGATGACTGATCTCCTCCCTCCCTTCATGTAGTTCCCGAAAGTCTTCGCCATCAGTATTCCGTTTTGATTGTCGGCATAGTTTATCTTGCAGGGGTCCGAAATCTGGGAGTATTTCCCGATCTCCATGATAATCTTTTTTTCGGCAGCGATTTCCTCCCCCTTACTCCCCTCCTCCAGGACGGCGCTGAAAAGCTCCTTTCTCTCGTATTTGGAATTCGGCTT
>CAZEXF010000015.1:7946-14520 GCA_964516855.1 uncultured archaeon
GGAACAGTATCTCCCCGTCGTCCCACCAGAAGGGGGAAAAATCCTCCTTGTAGTTCCTCAGGGTGATCAGAGCCTCGTATTTGTCTATCCTCTTTACCCGGACGTTCCTGCTGTCGGTGAAATCGTGTATATGGATCTCGTTTTTTTTCATGTTCACCATCGCCATCTTGTATCCGTCGGGGGAGAACGATATCGAGCTCATCGTCTCCGGGAGTACACGGGGATCATAAATCTGCATGTCGCGTGTCATGAAGCACGCCTGCTCCGGCTTCGACCTGTTGAAATCCCTGCAGTCGGATGCCATGATCCTGGTGGAATCTCCGTCCAGCTGGCTGAAATAGACGTAATCGGGGTCGTTCGGGTTGAAGGCGATCCCGGTGCACCCGTCGCTGCCCATCACGATTATGCCGTCCTCTTTGAGGATGTCCTTCGCCGCGGCCGTCGACATGTCAAAGCTATCGACTTTCTTCGTGGTTCCGGAATATACCAGAGGGAATTTGCGGAAATTCAGTATGGCCGCTATTCCTCCTGATGCAATTTTCAGAAAATCCCTCCGTCCCATTTTTTCGTCTTTTCCGGTCATTTAACCACTTACAAGTAATATTAATAATAAATTACGCGAAAAAGCTTTAAAACCTTAACCTCTTAAGTGCGGAAGGACAAATATAATCATGGAATACCATAACATTGGCCTTTCCAGGGACGTTCTTATAGATTACATGAAGAGATGGGGGAACAACGACATCGGGGTGAGGGCACTCTGGAATTACGTGGTCAGGGACGGCTACCACGACCAGGACCAGTTCCTGGGAATCCTGAAGGAGATGGAAGGGAACGACATATTCGTCCTGAAAAGGGATGACGAGGGAAAGCCCATGGAGATCAGGAGGAACCAGGGATACCAGGACCAGCCTTACCAGAGGTCAGATCCTTACCAGTCTTCCGGCGGGCAGGAACAATATCCCCTCCCGCGGTCCTCCTACGGCGGATCGTCGTCCGAGAAGCTACCTTCCGGGGATTCCTCGCCGGCCAGGTGCCCAAAGTGCAACGGCGGGACGTACATCTCTGACGAGGAAGTGGTCAAGATACTGGAGAACACCGACCCAATCAAGGTGATCCTGAGGATAACGTACATATGCAGGTCGTGCGGGGAGAGGTTCACCAGGGTGGTGGCCCAGGACGTGGACGCCAGGAAAAGGAAGGAATACTCCCAGCCAAGTCCTGGTCTGCCTACATCGCCTGAAGCGGTCAGGCCGGGGATGTCAGCGACAAACCCATACGGTACGGGAGAGGAGCCTCCCCAGGCTTACGAGGGCCTTAAGTTCCTGGACACGCTGTGAGACAGACTTAAATTGCTTTTCATTCTATAGTTCGTATGACATACAGACTGGGAAAGAGGATACTCGTGGCCGAGGACGACATTCTCATGGCCGAAGAATACGAGATGATACTGGAGAAAGGCGGCTACGATGTCCTCCCTCCGGTATCGAGCGGGGCTGCTGTCATTGGAAGCACGGCATTGCTGAAACCCGACCTGATCATCATGGACATAAAGCTCGAGGGGAAGATCGACGGGGTGGATGCGGCGAAACATATACGTGAAGGGTATGGCATCCCGATCGTTTTCATCACCGGGTACATGGACAGGGAAGAGGAGGAGCGGGCAGGGAATATCCCGAACTCGGTTTATCTGAAAAAGCCGGTAATGGAAAGCGACCTGATAGGAGAGGACGGAATAATAAAAAAGGCGCTTGCTGGGGATTACATGAAATCGTGATCATCCGACCTTCGCGTCCACGCAGACCTTCCAGGTTCCCGGGCTGTAGGGGAGGACCTTGCGGACCTTTTTGATTTTCACACCCTTTCCCAGGGATTCCCCGGCCTTTCTGACAAGGTCGCCGGCCTTCTTGAACTCACCCTCGTCCGAGAAGTGGTACATATGGACGAAGCCTCCCTTCGGTTTCAGGCACTGGATGGCGACCGGAAGGTATTCGTGAGCCCTCATCGGGAGGGGCATCACCACCCTGTCGAATTTCCAGAAAAGGTCCGGGCATTTCTTCTCAACGTCCCCCAGCATGGGGACGACCTTTGTCTGGAGCCTGTTGAGGCGGATGTTTGTCACCATGTATTCGAAGGCGTCGCTGTTGATCTCGACCGCGTAGACCTTTGAGACCTTCTTTCCAATTACTATTGCATAAGGTCCGACCCCGGCGAACATCACCAGGACCTTTTCCCTCTTCCCTGCCATGCGGGCGATCCTCTGCCTTTCGGTGGACTCCCTCGGGGAGAAGTATGCCTTCCTGACGTCCAGCCTGAACCGGCAGCCGTGCTCGACGTGCTCGGTCTCCCCGTGCTTCCCGTGGATCAGGGTGAGGCCGTAAAGGCGGAAAGGCCCGTCCCTTCTGCCGTCCTTCCTGTATATCCTTTTCAGGCGCTTGTGCTTTTTCAGGAGGGCCTCGGCTATCAGACTCTCTTTTCCCCTGAGTTCTTCCGGGATCTCTATTATGCACGAATCCCCGATTACGTCGAACGATTTCTTCATCATTCCGGTCTCCTTCCGGGAGAGGGTTTTCGAGAGTGTTTTCTTGAGATTCACATTACCACAATATACTTTTGGGTGAGGTTAATAAAATAGGGAGGAAGACCCTATGGGTTCGACATTCCCTATCCGGAAGTTACGAACATTTAAATATGGATGATCACCAATTTTCCTTCAGAAAGATATGATTTATGGCAGCATGGATCCCGGCGGATCCCTCCCCGGCATAGAGGAAGAGACGGAGGATTTCCAGGCGGACATCGAGGAAGGCGGGGAGAACGTCTTCAGGGATATGGAAGAGGACATCGACACCGATCCGGGCGAGCTGAAGGAGTCGAATGAGGAGCCGTCCGGGGGGAAGCTGAAGTCCCTCTTCGGGGTGGTCCTGAAGGACTGGAAGAGGATGGTAGCGGAGAAGAAGCAGGATGTCCTCGTCTATGCGAACCTTTCGGGCAAAAGGAAGAAGAGCGACTACCAGACCGAGTTCTCCTTCGCCGTCACCAATTATTCCAGCACGGACGACATGGCGGCGGAAAAGAGGGACACGAGCGAAGGCAAGGCGAAGAGCTACAAGACGGTCAGTGCCTATGCGCTCCACAGGGGCGCCAGGTTCAGGGGGCTGAGCCTGAATAAAAGAAGATGATAATGATACTTATTTCTGGATATTGTCCAGGTCTATTTCTGAAAATTCCTTCACCGTCAAATCGGAATCATCAGATTCAATTCCGCTGAATTTTGTATAAGCTATCGTGAACATGCCGATCTTCCTGGCGGCGGCTATTCCCGACAGGGCATCGTCTATTGATATGGCCTTCCGGGGTTCGACGTCAAGCCTCTCCAGAGCCTTTATGATCATTTCGGGATCCGGTTTTCCCCTTGATATCATCTCACCGCCGATTATGGCCCCGAAATGCCTTATTATCCCGAATTTTTCCAGCACCATTTCAAGTATGTCGGATTCGGTGGCGGAAGCAAGCCCGATCCTGATGCCGGCCGGCCGGCATTTCCCGATGAATTCCACGATTCCCGGGGAAGGGACAGCGTTTTTTCTCAGGAGCGACTTCACGATTTCGTGTTTCTTTCTCACAAGTCCTTCGATGTCTGCCTCTTTTCCACGTTCTTTTAGAATAACAGAGAATATCTCCTTCTGGGTCTTTCCGATCATGTCATGGCGGTCCTTTATCGTAATGTTTATTCCAATTTCCGCCAGGGTTTCCCTGAATGCCATGTCGTGATATCGGACCCCGTCCAGCATGGTACCGTCGAAATCGAATATCACGGCCTCATATTTCATGCTATATTCTTGCACGGATTCTATTAAATATTATTTTAAATAGGAAGAGCCTCTGTGGCGAAGATAAGAAATAAAAAAATTGACTCTTTAGAATAGTAATGAAACCGTTTTCAGAGGAAAGCTGCGGGGACTGCAGGATCACGGTCTATCTCGGCTCGAGGCTGAGGAAGCCCGGGTTCGTCATCGATTTCTATGACGGGGAGAAAAAGACCAGATACCCGAAATGGCCGGAAGCCCTCGAGTTCAGGGGCGTCTGCGGGGCACCGGAAAGGCTTATGGACGGCCCGGTCTCGGAAGAGGGGAAGGAATTCCTGAACAATTTGAAAAAAAGATGGAGTGAAGTTGCATCCTGCAGCAAGAATCGCGATTTTTTCGAGATGCTGAGAGAGGGAAGTGACGCCTATAAGATCCTGGAGGAGGATGAGGATCTCCAGTCACAAAACGCGAGTCTGAAAAAAGCCGTTCAGGAACTCCGGGATGAGCTTGAGATATACAAGCAGGAGAACCTGGAGTTCAAGGAAGCGCTGACCCTGAAGGTCGCAGTTGACAGCCTGGCCGGAAATGACCGGAAGCTGGCGGAAAGATATATAAGATTCCTGAAGGGATGCGTCAAAGGTCCGGTGTCTTCGAAGGAGCCGGGCAGGAAATACGGAGGCCCAACAGATCATCATAATGTGAAGGGAGTAGACGAGAAGAAAATCTGCGAAAGGCTTTCTCAAATTGATTATGTTGATTTAATAGTTAGGAAGGGAATCGTTAGGAGCGTCAAGAAGCCGAGTATTAATGTAGCGGGAAAAGACTCCATTAATATAACGCTCACTGGAAAGGACGGCGGAGGATTAAAATTCCTGGTAAAAACCACGGCGAAAAACACCTTTCAGCTTACTTATTATGTCTTGGACCTTGGGAAAGAGCTGGGCATACTCAAATAGGGCGGAACGCATTCTTTATTTAAAACCCTGTTATACTATAATAGAGATTCATACGCATTACGTGATGGCATGCTAGAGATAATGTTCGACCCCGGGAAGGGGCTCTGGGCGGAGGAAGAGGAGACGACAGGGAAGCTGAGGAGCGACTTCTTCGGGGACAACGAGAAGGGGAAGGTGATCCTCCAGCCGGAGGAGGTCATGTACCTGATGGCCTTCAGGAGAGCCGTGCTCACCGGGCCGGAAGGGAAGGAGATGGGCCTGAACGACCTCGTCCTGTTCTACTCCAAAGACAATCCCAGGCTGTTCATCAGGTACAACGCGTACAGGGACTGGAGGGACAGGGGACTTATAATAAGGCGGATGAACCTGAACGTCCAGGGGAAGCACGAGAAGAAGACCTTCAAGAAGTATCCCGGAGGGGACCTGAAGAAGGAGAAGCTTTCCGCGAAGATGATATGGTTCCCCAACTCCCTTTTCTCGATAGTGGATGACACGGAGGTTGGAAGGAGGCTGTTCGAGGAGCTCTGGATAGGGCAGGTGGGCGTCTACAAGCAGGACAGGGGGGACATCCCCAAGCTGAATTTCTTCGAGACGGTGTTCGCGGCCAAGCACCTGGGGATGGGGATAATCAACGCGGACACGGGAAAGGAGGAGAAACATAACACCGTAATGAAGGAGGTCACCTCCAAACGCGAGTACGCGAAGCAGCTCTACGAGACGTACGAGGACTGGAGGCTGAGGGGGTACGTCGTCAAGACCGGCTTCAAGTTCGGTTCCCATTTCAGGATATACTTCCCCGGGGCCTCCCCGGTGAAGAGCGACAAGTGGATACATTCCAAGCACGTCCTCCACGTCTTCCCCAAGGACCAGAGGCTGCTGATCTCCGAATGGTCCAGGGCGGTGAGGGTCGCCCACGGGGTCAAGAAGACGTTCATACTGGGGATACCTGAGCTGAAGAAGAAGGATTACATGGACTACCCGGTTGACTTCATGGCCTACAGGCGGACGAAAGGCAAGGGGGTCTGGGTGAGGGAGACGCCCAAGGACAAGCCGAGATACATGCTCGTCGCCGTCTCCGAGGAAGACCACATCGGCGGGATCGATCTTGCCTCCCTGCTCCAGAAGGCGAAAGAGACCGGCCTCATACTTCTGCTGTCCATAATGGACAGGGAGACGTCCATAACCTATTACGAGCTGAAGAAGATCGTGCTCCCGAAATCGAAGCACGAGTACTACGAGATAGAATGGTTCAAACCCTGACCCTTTTTTTCACGTCTTGAAAGTGATGAATTTAAATATTCATTCCAAAGAATAAACGATCCCTCATGAAAACAATTAAAAGATACCTCAGGGATAATAAGTATCTCTCCCCGGCCGAGCTGCGGCTTATAGGGGATTCCCCGCCGGAGGGCATCGACCCGCTGGTCCCGGTGGGCCTCCAGGTAGTGGCATCGTGGAACCCCGGTGAATACAAGGGGGTTGTGAGTAAATACAACCGTATGAGGAAGGAGAATTCCTGGATAATGGTGATGGGATGGTCGTATGCGGGAAGTGACAGGAAGAGTCTGAAAGGGAAGAAAAACTTCAACGTTGACGTGAGGATCTCCCGGCTCGACTTGGAAACCGGGAAGATCCTTACACCGCCTCTGCCAGAGAACAGAAGCCTCATTATGATCCCGGAGTACGCCAGAGACTTTTCCGGGATTTTCGGATGAATTTTCAGTGATCGTTCCCCATCCTTGTTTTCCCCGTGTTCACGATCAGCATCTTCTTTCCCCCCGGGAGGGAATCCCCCATCTGGAGCATGAG
>CAZEXF010000016.1:0-14026 GCA_964516855.1 uncultured archaeon
CCCACGCCGAAAACGGATTCCATAGTGATAAAGCTGAGCAAGTACGGCGAAAGCGACTACAGGAGGAGGGGCATGGAGTTCTTCCTTAAAGAGGTCATGCTCCAGAGGACGAAAAAACTCCGGAACGCCATGACCGAGGCCCTGATAAACCTGAACGGGCTGCACGGGAGGAAGATGACGAAAAGGGAATCGAGAGAAATAATAGGCACGGTGAAGCTGGTCAGGGAATTCATGGAAAGGAAGGTCACGGACCTGACGTACATGGACTACGTTAACATAAAGGAAGCGCTGGACTTCATTCTCTGAAACGGATATGTATTTAAATATTTCACCACTAATTAGTTGTATTATTACTAGTGATGACTTATGCCGAAGAAAAACTCGTACTTCAGTTTGGTTGAGAAAGACGGGCCAAACCCACTTCTGAACGTATCTCTTCAGATCAAAAGGGGAAGGAAAAATTATGAAATAAAATTCAAGGGTTATGGCGAGAGCCTGAAAATCCCGATTAGAGATATGAGGAAAAACAAGGGTGCCATAAGAGAACAGATATACAAAAAATTATCGGATATAAACGAAAAAGAAAATGGATACGGGAAGGCCTTTTATCCCGGAATAAGGGATCGTGCGATTGATCTGTCTTCCGTGCCGGATAAGATCCTGAAAGAGGCCGGGAAGCTGAAGCCCCCCAAGGAAATAAACCTTGCAGTTGCAGGTGCGATTGTTTTTTTCTTAGGTTTTGGTATCGGCTCTTTGTTAATGTACAATGCCCAAAATACCACGACAGAAAGTGCCATAGAAAGGGCGGACAACGCGACTTTTATTGCCAGAAAGTTATTCAACGAAGGGGATTTTTCCGGTCCGGAACTCGAAGGGATATCCGATGATTGCCATGATCTGGGCATTGATTTATATTCCGAAGAGCCGGTGGACACGACGCATCACTGGTCGAGTAAACTTTTTGAATCGGATTGATTCATTTCTTGAGATATGCCTCTTCCTCCGGGCGTATTACTATCCCCTTGCCGGTGATTTTGTACGGATGGAGCTTTTTCGAGTGGTCCGATCCCGTTATCTTCCATATCTGGATCGCCCTGTTGAAGACCAGGTTGTTCCTCTCGTAATAGAGCACGACGACCGAATCGGCCACGAATTCCTCCACCCCGTGTCTCGAAATTCCCTTTGATCCGGGGACGATCTCCGAGACCATTATGGAGGTGCAGTCGAGCTTCTTGAGAATGGTGGAAAGGTTGAATATCATCCGCCTGAGCTCCGCCTTGTCCCTGACGTGCAGCCCGAGAGCCGAGATGGAGTCGATCACGACCCTCTTCGCCCCGATTTCCCTTATGGAAGATTCGAGAAGGTCGAAGACCTCCTCTATGTGGTAGGGGTCGTACTTCAGGAAGGCGAACTTTCCGAGCCTCTCGTACTGGTTGAAATCGTACCCGAACTCCTTGTAGGTCTCCCTGATCGTCTTGGCGTTCTCCTCGAAGGAGACGAAAACCCCGTTCTCGTTGTATTTCTTGAGGCCTTCCCAGACGTACTGGGCGCAAATGGTAGTCTTCCCGGTCCCGGGGGCGCCGGAAAGCAGGACTATCTGCCCCTTGGGGATTCCCCCCTTCACTATCTCGTCAAAACCCTCTATCCCTGTTTTGATTCTGTCCATCGTGCACCCCGGAAAGTCTTATAGTATTATTTGACCTCCAGTGATTTAAAAAACATTTGGATTTCAGAAAAGGCTTGCCATGACGATGAAAAACAGGAACGCCCCTATCGCAAGGAGTATGACTATCTGCTTCCCCGAATTGAAAACGAACTTCGCTAGAAGGAATATCACGGCCACCAGGATGACTATGGCGATGAATCCCATGACGGGACCTCCCGAGGAGGTCGCCCCTGTCAGGGTGTTTATCAGGTCTATCAGAAGCTTCCAGAGGGACTGGATCGTCCCGATCGTGTTCTGGATGACCAGCGCGACCATTTCTATCAAGACGCCTACAGGAGAGTCTGCCATTCAACCACCCTTCATGAAGGAATGGAGCGTTCCCTGCCCGGAACCGCCCGATTTCCTCAGCCTCCCGATTGTCCTGTCGATCCTTTCCCCGGAGAACTCGTGGGAAAGGAGTATCTCCTTCAGTTTCCCGTAATCGGGCCTGGCTTCGCCTATCTCTCCCCTTTCGGCGGGAGGCTCCAGGAAGAACCTGTATATCTCCTCCGGCTCGGTCCCGAATTCCCATTCCACCCTTCCGAAAACCCCTTTCATCGTCTTCTCCTCCCTGACCATCTTCAGCGCGTTCTTTGGTCCGATCCCCTTCACCCCTCCGGGATTGTAGTCCGTCCCTATCAACATTCCCATGATTATCAGCTGCTCCCTTGTGATACCCAGCGCGGAAAGGACGCCCTCGAGCTCGATTATCTCGGGCTTTATCTCGACGTAGTCCTCCTTTCTCGGGACCTTCCTCTTCCCTGTGATGGCCAGGTTCTTGACCATCCTCGGCGCCCCGAACAGGAGCGAATCCCAGTCCTGGGATCCGGATGCCCACACCTTTCCATCGGAAGCCATGAGGGCTGCCTGGGCCTCCCCCTCGGACGGGGCCTGGACGACCGGAACCCCCATCGCCTCCAGGAGCCGCTTGGATTCCTTCGTCATCTCCCTGGTAAGGCGGGAGGTCTGCTGGGCGTATGTCCGGATCTTCTCCACGTCCCCTTCCTTTCTCGCTTCCTCCAGCTTTTCCCTGGCATTTTCCCTGACCTTTTCTCTCGCCTGCGTGGTCTCGTGCTTGAAAGGAGGGGGCTTCCCGTCGAAAACGAAGACCGGCCTTATCCCGCTCTCCAGGAGCTTTGTGGTCCTGTAGAAAAGCCCGGAAAGGTGGGACGTAACCTCGCCCCGGGAATCCTTCAGGGGCTCCCCGGTGAACCTGTCCCTGATGCTCGAAAGGAACTGGTATATCGTATTGTAGGCGTCTATCGCTATCCTTCTTCCCCTGAGGTCTTCCAGCTCGACCTTGTTCGCTTCGATTATATCGGAAAGGTTGACGCCCATATTAAGAAATTGTAGGGATGATTAAATAATCTTATTCAGCAGGTGGCATGGATCACTCCGACGACCTTCTTGCCCTCTGACAGGAAGGCGTTGAAGAGGTCTACCGCCTTGGGCGAGATCTCGTCGTATACCTTTATCCCCTTCCTCGAGGCCAGCTGCCCGACTTCTTCTTCTATCCTCAGGATCCCGTCGGTGCCGGTCCCCACCACTATGACCTCGGGCTTCCTCGAGGCGATCCCCAGGAACTCGTCCGCCCCGAAGGTGTGGGACTTCTCCCGCATCTCCACGTGTCCGTCCCACCACACCGTCAGGTCGGAATAGTACGTCTTCCCGTCCACCCTGATCTCCCCGAATTTCATGGAATCTATCCTGACCATGTTCAGATTTTGTTCCGGAGAAATAAATACTATCTAGACCGTTACCGAATCCTCTGTCTCCAGGTTCTGGTCCGGATTGTATGTACATCCCCTCTTGGACACCCCATCCAAGGTAAAGGTGAAGGTGCCGGGAGCGGACGTTTCCCAGTTCGAATAGACGTATGCCTTACCCTCGCTGTTCGTCCTGGCGGAATCCCTGTCCTCCGCCAGCCCCGACCACTGGCCCGAAACTACCGCTCCCATGACAGGATCCCCGAGGGAGTTCAGGATCTCGACGACCGCCATGGCCTTCGTCCTGTATGATCCCCTATAATAGTTGTAACCCTTTATGGTCGATATGGTTATGCTTTCGACGTGCATCCCCTTGGGATCGCAGGCCGGGCTGTAGGAACATTCCAGTTCGCATCCACTGATACCGCAGACGCCCTCGTTCCCCTGAAGAGTGCAGGCGGGAGGCAGGGGGGTGAAAGTCCCGTATTCGTCTTCGGCGCATCCTGGGACCCCGCAGCCGTTTCCGGGGCATTCCGGTGGAGGGCATAAGGAATTATCAGGCATGCAATAAGGAGGTTCCATGGATCCTTGATTGCAATGCATCACCCCGCACCCCGAGCAGGGATCCAGACAGCCGTTGCAGTCCTGCCCGAAGGTACCGGGGCAGGCGTCCTGCCCGTCCGGCGTCCCGTCGTCGTCCAGATCAGAGTCGCATTCCAGGCTGTATTCGCATGACGGGACGCATCCGCCATCGCAGACCCCCTGGATGCAGCCCTGCTGCTGGGTATCCGGATAGGTCCCGTACTCGTCCTCTTCGCAGTCTCCAACGCCGCAGCCGTCCGGCTCCTTGCATTCGATTTCGCCGCAGGCGGTGCCGCAGGAACCGCAGTTGCCGGGATCGGAAAACAGGGGAATCTCGCAGCCGTTGCCCCATTCTCCGTCGCAATTGCCAAAGCCTTCCGTGCAGGCAAATGAGCATGAACCTGATTCGCAGTCCCCGGCCGCATTCGGGGCGTTGCAGAGGGAATCGTCGTCCGCGCAGACGGGGAATCCCTCCGCGGGGCAGGCCGGGGCCTGGCATCCGGAACATCCCGGTTCGGGGCATCCGTTGCAGAACTCCCCGTAGATTCCCGGGCACTCATCGGCCGGATCGGGAATCCCGTCCCCGTCGGTGTCGATGACCGTTGATTCTACGTAAAGACAGGAATCATAGGCGTTGACGATCCCGCTCCCCTTTATTGAAGGGTCGCAGTGCTTCCCGGACATCGCTGTCAAATTGCAGCCGCCGTCCAGATAGCATATGACCCTTTCGCATCTCTTCACCTCATCGGCGTTTTCCGTTATGGCGGTCCTGACCTCTTCAGGCGTTAGCGTCGGGTTCTTGCCGAGAAGGAGGGCTGCCACCCCCGCGACATGCGGGGTCGCCATGGAGGTCCCGGAGGAATACGCCCACCTGTTCCCGGGGTAGGTCGAAAGGATGCCGACCCCCGGCGCCACGACGTCCAGTTCACTCCCCTTGCCCGACCACAGGGGAACGGTCCCTTCGCTGTCGACCGCTCCCACCGTTATCGCCCCGGACGCGCACCCGGGAGACGTCATCCCTGAGTAGCCATCGTTCCCTGTCGCCACTACAACGGTCACGCCCTGATCTCGTGCCCAGTTCACCGCATCCGCGACAGGGTCGTAATCGCAGGTACCCGCGAACAGGCCACCTCCGATGCTCATGGATATTATGTCGGCCCCCTCCGCCACGCACCACTCTATCCCGAGGATTACGTCGGAGGCGTAGCCGGAACCTCCGGAATCGAGAACCTTCGCGGCCATCAGGTCCGCCCCGGGCGAGACCCCGGCATAAAACGGGTCCTGGGAAGCCACTATACCGGCAACGTGGGTCCCGTGTCCGTGATCGTCCGAGGCGTCCCCGTCCCGGCTGACGAAATCGTATTCCGCCACAAGCGGCTTCAGGGCATAATGGGAATCGTCGACCCCGGTATCCACTATGCATACCCTTGTCCCCGAGCCGTCGAATCCCTCATCCCGGACCCTGTCCGCCCCGATCATTGGGACCGAATGGTCCAGAAGCACATTGAACTCGTAGTCCTCGAAGACCCGGACGCCCTGTGCCCTGAGGCTCTCCGCCTCTTCTTCCGAAAGCTCGGTGAGGGCCCCCTCGAAGGATTCGAAAATCTTCTTCGGGGTGTGGTATTTTTTGAAGTTCTCAAAGGCCTTCGACCTCTCGAAACGCAGAATGAACCTTCCCTTCCCGGGACTTTCGGCAGGAACGGAGGTGGTCAGGACACCCGAAAGGAGAACGGCAATCAGAACCGAAAGAAGGATGGTTTTTCTCATATTTAGTATAGAAAAGGAACGGTTAAAAAATGGTGTTGTTACCAGAAATCAACCGGACCGGATAGAAGAAAAATAGCCCCGCCAGGATTCGAACCTGGGTCTTCAGGTATCTCCCTCGGGTTGCCGTGAGTTGGTAAGAGCCGCGCCGGGGCTCTTACGTCCAGAGCCTGATATCCTTGGCCACTAGACTACGGGGCTGTGCTTGGATGTTAATATCTAGCTTGAGGGTTTTATATCTTTTATAAATTTTCATCCGATTCTATATGTATGGAATTCGGTTTCGGGGACTTTGAGAGTTCCGGGTTCAACGATCTGGACGTTGACGTGGAAGAGGTAAAGGTCAGGAAGTACGCGAAATTTGACAGGGTATGGTCCCCGAAAGAAGGCGGAGGGAGCTCGTTCAACAGCCCCCTGATAGTGAAAGACACGGCATATTTCGGGGCCGGTGATTCCTGCCTGTATGCGGTCAGTATTATTAGCGGGGATGAGATATGGAGGACGAAACTGGACGGGATGGTAATATATTCCTCCCCGGTCCTTTCCGAAAGCAGGATATACATCGGCACGTACAACGGATTCGTTTACTGCATAAATGCAGGGGACGGGAGCATAGATTGGGAGTTCAAAACGGGCGACAAGATTGCCTCGACGCCTCTCGCAAAGAACGGAAAGATTTACATCGGTTCAAAGGATAACAATCTCTACTGCCTTGATTCAAAAAGCGGAAGGGAGCTGTGGAGGTTCAGGACGGGCGACTGGATTTTCTCGCACGCATCCTTCCATGAAGGGAAGGTGTTTTTCGGATCGTTCGACGGGTTCTTCTACTGCCTGGAATCCGAGACGGGAAGGGAGATCTGGAGGTTCAACGCGGGAGCGGAAATACTTAACTGCAACAAGGCCCCGGTCCATGACGGGAGGATATACTTCGCCGCCTTCGATAACAATCTTTACGCCCTGGATATCAAGGACGGAAGGGAGATCTGGAGGTTCAGAATGGGTAAATACGGGAATTCAACGGCGCCCGTCATTCATGACAATGTCATTTATCAGGGTTGCAGGGACGGAATACTGTATGCTGTTTCCCCCGAAGGGAAGGAGATATGGAGGTTTGTCGGGGGGAAGGAAGTTATGGGGGTTCCGGTAATTTTCAAGGGAAAGATATTGGTCGGGTCCTGCGACAGCAACCTTTATGCCCTGGATATGAAAGGCAAGGAACTCTGGAGATTCAGAACGGGCGGACTGGTATACATGCGGCCCGGGCTGTGGAACGATAACGTGATATTCACGTCATGGGACTGCCACCTTTATTCAGTGGATGCAGACAGCGGGGAGGAGGTCTGGAGGTTCCCTACGAGCAGCAGGCAGCAGATTCCAATAAATCCTCCGTATGAATGCTTCAAGATGGAACTGACAAGGGAAAGCAATGTAGAGAGCGCTGAAACAGGGAAAAAATACAGGAAGAAGGACACGGTTTCCCTTTCGGATTATCAGGTGGAGAGCGAATATTCAACCACATCCGATTATAAAACAAAAAGCGATTATGATGTTAACTTTGTGATGTTAGAGGAAAATAAACTGACACAGGTCTTGCCTGTATCTTTCGAAGATTTGGAGGAATTGGAATGGATTTCGGTTTTGGAGGGTTTGACTCCGGGTTCTCGGATTTCGACGTAGAGATTGAGGAAGTCGTGGTCAGGAAGATAAGAAAGATGGACAGGAACTTCATGATAGGGGAGGGAGGGAGCATACTCACCAGCCCTGCCATAAACGGGGACGTAATATATTTCGGAAGTGCAGATAATTATTTTTATGCAGTCGACATGCATTCGGGAGAGAAAATCTGGGCATTCAGGACCAACGGGAAGATATTCTCCAGTCCCGCGATTTCCGGGGACATGATATTCTTCGGGAGCTATGACAATAATCTTTATGCCCTTAATCTGGAAGGCGGGGAGGTATGGAGGTTCCCTACGGGAGGGGAAATCGCGTCCTCTCCCGTTGTCCAGGGTGATTTGGTCTTCGTCGGGTCCAGGGACGGCTTCCTTTATGCTATAGATAAAAAAACGGGGAAAGAGTCATGGAAATTCAAGACAGGGGATGCGATAGTCTCGAGTCCTGCGGTCTGGGATGGCAAAATCTATATAGGTTCCTTTGATGAGAATTTCTACTGCGTTTCCCGTGAAGGGAAGGAGATGTGGAGGTTCAGGCTGGGGGCAGAGATGTGGAGCCTCATTCACCGCCCATGCATTTCTGACGGAATAGTTTATTTCGCCTCCATAGACAGTTATTTGTACGCAGTTGATGCCCTGACGGGACAGGAACTGTGGAGATTCAGGACCGGGAAATACGGGAACGCCACCCAGCCTGTTGTGCATGACAATTATGTAATACATGCCTCCAGGGATTCTATTCTTTTCGCGTTTGACAGGAACGGGAAGGAACTGTGGAGGTTCAGGATGGGGAGCCTGCCGAGCGGCCTGACAGTCCACAACAGGAACATACTTATTGGTGACGAGACTGGCACGTTTTATTCGATTTCCCTCGAGGGAAAGGAACTCTGGAGATTCAAAACGGCGGGGAAGATATTCGGCAGTCCTGTCGTTTTCAATGAAAGGGTATTTTTCGGGTCATATGACTGCCATCTGTATTCATTGAATCTGCATGGTGAAGAGTTATGGAGATTTGCCACGAGTTCACTGACGCAGATTTCTTTGCCACCTCCCCACGACGCCTTCAGGGTGGAGGTGAAGAAGGACGAGACCATAGATGAGACTGTGGAAGAGGATAAGTACAAATCCAAAAAAGAAGCCTCTGCCTCTTTATCCGATTACAAGATAGAGAGCGAATACGCATCCACTTCCGATTACAAGGCCAAGTCAGATTATGATGTGCAATGGGTTATATTTGAAGGGGCTCTGGAAGGTGAAAAACTATGGAGTTCGGATTCGGTGGATTTGATGCCGGCATCGAGGGTTTTGACGCGGAACTAGAGGAGTTCGAGGTCAAGAAGGTCAGAAAGTTCGACAGGATGTGGAAGTTCGGTTATGGCGGCAGCATTGCCTGCCCGCCGCTAATTCACGGGGGAAGGGTCTATTTCGGAGCCCTTGACGGCTGCGTATACGCAGTAGACATGGAGACCCACGAAGAGATATGGAAATTCAGGACTGACGGCGCGATAGACGCCGCGATAATGATTGAGGGGGGAAATCTCTACGTTGGATCATTCGACAAGAATTTTTACGCCATCAACCTGGAGAACGGGAAGGAGATATGGAGGTTCAGGACCGGAGGGGAGATGTACAGTTCCTGCTGCGTCCGGAAAGGGATGGTTTATTTCGGCAGCCGGGACGGATACGTTTACGCGCTGAACGGCAGCGGGGAACTCGTCTGGAGGTTCAGGGCGGGGGACGAGGTCGCATCGGCGCCGGGCATATACGGGGGAAGGGTGTACATAGGCTCCCATGACAGGTATCTTTACTGCCTGAAAGCAGACACGGGAAAGGAAGTCTGGAGGTTCAGGACCGGCGGGGAGATCGTAAACAAGGTGCCAGTTCTCGTGCACGACGGGAACGTATATTTCGCCTCGTTCGACAACTACCTTTATGCGCTGGATGCTTGCAGCGGGAAGGAGGTGTGGAGGTTCAGGACCGGGAAATACGGGAATTCCGGGGTTCCGGCCGTGCATAATGGCATATTGTATTACGGTTCGAGGGACGGTATACTCTATGCCATAACATTAGAGGGAAAGGAGGTGTGGAGGTTCAAGGTTGACGGTGAGATAAGGAGCCAGCCGCCTGTCATTTACAAGGAAAGGATTTATTTCGGGGCCGGCGACAAATATCTGCACTGTCTCACACTTGGAGGGAAGGAGCTGTGGAACTTCAGGACGAACGGTTACGTTTATCCGCCCATAAACATAACTGAAGACACTGTGCTGATTGGCTCATGGGACTGCCGGATGTACGCTTTGGACGCGAACGAAGGGAAGGAACTGTGGAGGTTCCAGACTTCGACGCTGGTCCAGTCCTACATCCCGCCGGCTTACGACATATTCAAGCTGGAGGTAAGCAAGTCAGGGGATTCGGAAAACGCGGATACAGGGGAGAAGTACAAGTCGAAAAAAGAAAAATCCGTCTCCCTTTCCGATTACCAGATTGAAACCGAATACGCGACAACATCCGACTACAAGGCGAAGAGCGATTACGACGTCAGCATGGTCATTTTGGAGGGAGAATTCCTTCATTTCAAAACTCCGGTTTTTGGGGACCAGTCAGTGACCCAAATATTGGAAATTTAAGCACTTTTAAGTAGTAAAAATATTTATAAACCATTAATTTAATAATTTATTAATTAATCAATAAAGGGATGCTGGTCTAATGGATTTTGGATTCGGCGGTTTCGAGACCTCCGGCTTCGGGGATTTCGACGTGGATGTGGAGGACGTCGAGGTCAAGAAGACCCGCAAGTATGACAGGATATGGAAGATCGGTTCCGGGGGGAGCATATGCGGGAGGCCGCTTTTCCATGAAGGATTCGTGATATTCGGGTCCATGGACCATTATGCTTACTCGATCGACATGGTCACCAGGGAGGTGGCCTGGAAGTTCAAGGGTTCCGGGATTTTCCTGGATTCCTCTCCCGTGCTGTTCGGGGGCAAGGTCCTGATAGGCTCGTTCGACGGACACATGTACTGCCTGGATGCCGAAAACGGGAAGGAAATCTGGAGGTTCAGGACGAGCGACAGTGTCAACACGACCGCTTTCCACTCGGACGGGGTCGTGTACTTCGGGTCCAAGGACGGGAGGATGTACGCGGTCGAGTTGGAGACCGGAAGGCTGGTATGGTCATTCAACACGGGAGAACCGGTGACTTCTTCGGCGAATGCAGTCGGGGATAAGATATTCTTCGGCTCCTTTTCTGGTTATCTCTACTGCCTGAACAAGCGTGACGGGAAGGAGATATGGAGGTTCAAGACGGGAGCCGAGATAGAGAATGACTATCATCTTTGCGTGCATGAAGGTGTCATATACTTCGGGAGCTTCGACAACTACCTTTATGCGGTCAGTGCAGAAAACGGGAAGGAATTGTGGAGGTTCAAGACGGGAAAATACGGGAACTGCAGCATACCCACAATACATGGCGATACCATCTATTACGGATCAAGGGACGGGACACTCTTCGCTATAACCATGGAAGGTAAGGAGAAGTGGAGGTTCAAGACCGAGAAGGAGATCATCGACAAGGGCCCGCTTGTTTACAAGGGAAGGATATACTTCGGGGCGGGGGACGGGAACGTTTACTGCCTCTCCCGGGAGGGGGAGGAGCTCTGGAGGTTCCACACCAACGGGGGAGTATACACATCCGTGGTTGAGAAGGATGGTATTATTTACTTCGGTTCATGGGACTGTCACTTTTACGCGCTGGATCCGGAGACCGGAGGGGAGATATGGAGATTCCAGACCTCCACCGCCACACCCGCATTCATCCCCAATCCTTTCGAGTGCTTCAAGATGGAAGTGACTAAGGAAACCAATGTGGAAGATTCGGTTTCAGAGGAGAAATACAAGTCGAAGGAGAAGAGCGTTTCCCTTTCCGATTACCAGATTACGAATGAATACGCATCCACCTCGGACTACAAGGCGAAGAGCGATTACGACGTCAACATGGTCATGTTTGAGGAAAGCGGGCTGACGGAGGCACTGCCTTCGTCTTTCGAAGATTTGGAGGTATTGATATGTCATTCGGATTCGGAGATTTTGAGTCGGGATTTGACAATTTCGAGATGGAATTAGAGGATGTTGAACTGAAGAAGGTGGGAAAGTTCGACAGGGTATGGAGAACGACTTACGGGGGGAGCATTACTCAGAGCTGCCTTCACGGGAACATGCTTTATTTTTCGGCAGCGGACCATTTCATTTATGCGGTGGACGCCGACACGGGAGAGGTGTCCTGGAGGTTCAAGGGGAATGATATTTTCATGTGCACCATCGAGGTCCGCGAAGGGAAACTGTATACCGGATCTTATGACGGTTATTTTTACTGCATAGACAAAGATACGGGAAAATTAATATGGAAATACAAGACCGACGGGAAGATTGGCAGCGGTCCCGCTTTCTCGGGCAGCATTGTCTATTTCTGCTCAAAGGACAACTTCGTTTATGCGCTGGACGCCAATAAAGGGAAAGAGGTATGGAAGTACCGCGCAGGCGACGAGATGATGTGCGTCCCGAAGGTTTTCAATGATAAATTATTCGTTACATGCTTCAACGGGAATCTTTACTGCATAGACAGGTTAAATGGGAAGGAACTGTGGAGGTTCAAATCGGGAGCGGAGGCCCATAATGATGTGGAACTCCTTGTTTACAGGAACATGATATTCTTCGCTTCATTCGATGGTTACCTTTATGCGGTTGACACGGAAACGGGAAATGAGATTTGGAGATACAAGGCGGCCAAATTCGGCTGCGGCAATGCCCCAGTGGAACACAACGGCGTCCTTTACTACGGGACAAGGGACGGCTATCTTGTCGCCCTCACACCGGAGGGGAAGGAGATATGGAAATTCAAGACCGGCGGGCTCATTGAAGGCCTTCCTGTCATATATGACGGAAAAATTTACATTGGTTCAGAGGACTGCTTCCTCTATGTTCTTGACATGAATGGAAAAGAGCTTTGGAGGTTCAAGACCAGCGGGTACCTTTATGACACACCAAAGATACACGGGAATCTGGTCATAATAGGTTCATGGGACTGTCATGTATATGCGGTTGACATGAAAACGCATAAAGAAGTCTGGAGGGCCGGCGCGAGCACCCTTGCTCCTTCGACCATTCCACCTTCCGGAGCGGAGTTTGAGGTTCAGGTAAATAAGTCTAAGAGCATTGAAGGAAGCGTTTCGGAAGAGAAATACAGGTCGAAGGAAAGGAGTGCCTCGATTTCGGACTACCAGATCAGTAATGAGTATTCAACGACGTCGGACTACAAGACAAAATCGGATTATGACTTCAATATGGTCGTACTGGAAGAGAACAGATTGATTGAGGAGGTAATATGTTCGAATTTGGATTTGATGACTCCGGGTTCTCGGATTTCGACGTAGAGGTCGAGGATACCGAGGTCAAGAAGGTCAAGAAATACGACAGGATATGGCACATAAAAGGAGGAGGAAGCATATACCAGAAGCCGACCATAGTCGAAGGGATACTTTATTTCGGGGCCATGGACGGCTATGTTTACGCGGTTGCGGCGGAAACCGGGGAAGAGATATGGAGGACAAAACTTGACGGACCTGTAATGGGATCGTGCCCGGCGGTTGAAAAAGACGTGATATACATAGGATCTTATGGTTATGATTTCTACGCGCTGGACAGGATGACGGGAAAGGTAATCTGGAAGTTCCGGGCAAACGGAGAAATAATGAGCACGCCATATGTCTGGAAGGATAAGATATACTTCTGTTCAGCGGACGGATACGCCTACTGCCTCGACGGGGACGGGAAGCTTGTATGGAAATTCAGGACAGGGGACAAGATAGCGTCATCTCCCGCGGTCAAAGACGGGAAGGTGATTTTCGGATCATTTGACGCCTTTTATTACTGCCTTGATGCGGAAACCGGGAAGGAGATGTGGAGGTTCAGGGCGGGGTCTGAGATATGGCATTGCAATCCGGTCCTTATAATGGAAGGGAAGGTTTACGCCTCTTCCTTTGACAATCACATATACTGCCTCGATTTCGAGACGGGGAAGGAGTTGTGGAGATTCAAGACGGGGAAATACGGAAGCGCGTCTGCGCCCATTTTTTACGATGGACTGATATATCACGGATGCAGGGACGGTATCATGTACTGCCTGACAAAGGACGGCAGGGAAGTTTGGAGGTTCAAATGCGGCGAGGCAATGGATTACGGCGTAGGCCATGATGGTGCATTTTATTTCTGCAACGGGGACGGTTTCCTGTATGCCGTCAATGCCAAAACGGGAAAGGAACTGTGGAGGTTCAGGACGGGCAGCGTCAACTACAACTCGCCGAATTACTGGAACGGGAAGATATTCTTTTCCTCATGGGACTGCCACATATACGCTGTCGACGTGGAAGGGAAGGAGGTCTGGAGGTTCGCCTCTTCGGATACGCGGGAATCGGAAATCCCACCTACATACGGGGCATGGGAGACAGAGATAAAAAGGGAAATGAAAGTTGAAGAAAGCATCGATGAGGAGAAATACAAATCGAAGGAGAAGAGCGCTTCCCTTTCCGATTACCAGATTA